>JBDIBK010000022.1:0-39757 GCA_039812845.1 Bryobacterales bacterium | reverse complement strand
ATTCTGCCGGGCGTGAACAAGAATCGAGACAAGCTGTTCTTTTTCTGGTCTCAGGAATTCTGGCCTCTGCGCGTGCCGCAGCCCATCGCGCAGATCACCGTGCCCACCATGCTCGAGCGGCAGGGGAACTTCACGCAATCAATCGATTTGAACGGCAAATTGATTCCCGTGCGCGATCCGGACACACGGCAAGTCTTTCCAGGCAACGTGGTTCCCGTGAGCCGGCTGGATGCAAGCGGCCTCTCGCTGCTCAAGATGTTTCCCGAACCGAACTTCTCCGACCGCACGATCTCCGGTGGACGCTACAACTATGTGTTCCAGGTTGAGAACGAAACGCCAATCCGGATGGAGAACGCGCGGATCGACTATAACCTGACGCCTTCCCATTCGCTGGCGTTGACGATCGCTTCCTTCGTGGATCAGCAAACCGGCCCCGTGGGTATTCTAACCTCCGGCAGCACCAATTGGCCGCAACTGGAGAAGACGTACCGGTTGCACGGCCAAGGCTACATCCTGCGTTACACCGGCGTGATCTCCCCCACACTGATCAACGAAACCAGCTTCGGATGGACGCGCCGCCCAGAAGGAAACAGCGCCCCGGATTCCGAGATTCAGCGCAACTTGCGTTCGACGATTGGATTCACGGCAGGACAACTGAACCCGGCGGTGAATCCCCTCGGGCTTATCCCGAACGCCACGTTCGGGGGAGTTCAGAATGCGGCGAATCTGTTCATGGAAGGGCGGTTCCCCTTCTATCAGCGTCTTCATGCGTTCAATCTGACGAACAATGTGACGAAGATGATGGGTTCCCATACGTTCAAGGCCGGAATCATGATTGAACGCAACTACCAGGGCGCGCTTGGGAACGGAAACTATGCTGGGAATTTCGTGTTCACACCCAGTGCCAGCAACCCCCTTGACACGGGCTACGCTTATTCAAATGCGGCCATGGGAGTCTACAACTCGTATACGGAGGCCTCGGCCCGCATCATCAACAGCTTCCGGCAGCATGGTGTGGATTGGTTTGCCCAAGACCTGTGGCGGGCCACGAACAGGCTGACCTTCGAGTACGGCGTGCGGTTTCACCTGCTGCAGCCAATCTTCATGCGCTCGAACGAACTGTCGAGTTTCGAAATGGGAGCATACGATTCCTCGCACGCCGTGCAGTTAGTCCGTCCTGTGCGAATCAACAACCAGCGCGTCGGCCAGCATCCGGTGACGGGCCAGATCCTTCCGGTAACGCTGATCGGTGCTATCGCTTCCGGCACCGGGGATGTGGCGAACGGGATGAAGGTAGCCGGTCAGGGCGGGACGCCGCGCGGGCTGATTCCCGGATACGGTGTTCAGTTCGGGCCGCGCTTCGGCTTCGCGCTCGATGTATTTGGCAACGGCCGCACCGCGGTTCGCGGCGGCATTGGCACGTTCTACAATCGCCCGAACATGGCGGAAAACTATCTGCGCTTCGCCGGGCAGCAGCCTTGGGTGGAGAACCCAACGCTGTACTTCGGCACTCTGAAGAATTTGACTACTTCGGCGGGTTCCATCTTCCCGCAGAACACCAACGGCATGGACCAGAGCGACCGCGTGCCGCGCGTGATGAACTACAGTTTGTCGGTGCAGCACAACGTCGGGTGGAACACGGTGGTGGACATGGGTTATGTGGGTTCGATCGCGCGCAACCAGATGTGGCTGCGGAACGTGAACCCCATCCCGCTCGGCGCGAATTTCAATCCCGCCAATGCCGACCCGTCGAACCCGTCCACGCCGCTCTCCGCGCCGTTCCTGCGGCCGATCACCGGCTACAACGACATTCTGATCTCGGAGCCCGCATCGTCCTCCAACTATCATTCCCTGCAGGTAACCGCGCGCCGCCGCTTCGCCCAGAGCGTTCAATTCGGATTGGCCTGGACCTGGTCCAAGTCCATGACCTACACCAACTTCGACAACAACGCCGTGAGCTCGCTGGCATCGCCGCGATACTGGAACTACGGACTTTCGCTGTTTGACCGGACGCACGCCGTGAAGCTCGATTGGACCTGGGATCTGCCCAAGGCGCGTACCGGCAATTCTGTAATCGACTATGCACTGAACCACTGGCAACTTTCCGGCATCACCAGTTTCATCAGCGGGGAGCCGCTGGGCATTTCGTTCACCACCGTCAGCCCGCTCGACATCACCGGCACCGCCAGCCAGGGTGCGCGGGTGGATGTCACGGGCAGCGCGGTGCTGCCGAAAAGCGAGCGCACCTTCAGCCGAAACTTCCGTACGGAAGTTTTCCAGCTTCCCGCGCGAGGGACATTCGGCAATTCCGCTCCCACGCAAATTCGCGGGCCCGGCATCAACAATTGGGACATGGTGCTCTCCAAGGACCTGCCGATACGCGAACAGCTCCGGATGCAGTTCCGCTTGGAAGCCTACAACGCTTTCAACCACACGCAGTTCGCCACCCTCGATACCGCAGCCCGCTTCGACTCGGCCGGGAAACAGGTGAACTCGAGATTTGGGGAGTTTCTCTCGACGCGGCCGCCGCGCACGCTACAATTTGCGTTGCGGTTCATGTTCTAGCCACAGCATGCCGACACACCGAGCCTGGATTCTGGTTACCCTGTTGTTCTGCTCCACCGCGCTGAGCTTCCTGGACCGCCAGGTGCTCAGCGTGCTGGCGCCGGAACTGATGCGGGAATTCGGCATGTCGAATGCCGCGTACTCGCGGGTGGTGTTCGCGTTCGTGCTGAGCTATACGGTAATGTTTGCCCTTGGAGGCAGGCTGACGGATGCGCTCGGCACGCGGGTGGGCCTGGCGCTGTCCGTGGGGGTGTGGTCCCTCGCAAGCTTGGCGCATGCGCTGGCAAGAGGCCCCTGGGTGCTGGGAATCTCCCGCTTCTTTCTTGGCGTGGGGGAAGGGCCTTGTTTCCCCGCGGCCACCAAGGGAGCGGTCGAATGGGTCCCACTCGAAAAACGGGCATTCGCCGTCGGCTTCGCGAACGGCGGCTCCGCCTTTGGCGCGGTGCTTGCCCCTCCGCTAACCGTATGGTGGACGGCACTCTTCGGATGGCGCGGGGCGTTCATCGCGACGGCGGGACTGGGGCTGTTGTGGCTCCTGGCCTGGCACCTGGCATTCCGGGGCCTGCCACGGACGGCCACATCCCCTCCCAGCCAGGCAAGCCCCGGCTTCAAGACGGTGCTCGCCCAAGGGGACGTTCGCCGCTTCATGCTGGCGCGCTTCTTCTTTGACCCGGTCTTCTACTTCTATATGTTTTGGATTCCGCAGTATCTGTCACGCGAACGGGGCTTGTCTCTCACCGAGATCGGGAACCTCATCTGGATCCCGTTCTTCGCGCTGGGTGTAACGAACATCGCGGCGGGCCGGGTGTCGGACCTTCTGGTGAAGCGCGGCTACACGCCGCGGCGCGCGCGCATGGCGCTGATGCTGGCCGCCGCTCTCATGACGCCCGCCTCCTGGTTCGCCTCCACGGCCAACAGCGCGGGAGCGGCGATCGCGCTGATGTCGGTGCTGATGTTCGCGCACGGCATCTGGATTGCGAACTACATCACGCTGATCGGCGACTCCGTGGGTGCGGCCGATGCCGGCACGGCGGTAGGACTGACGGGCGCCTGCGGCGGCGTCGCCGGCATGCTCTCGAGCCTCGTGATCGGTCCCGTGGTGGACCTCGCCGGGTTCGCGCCGGTGTTTCTCGTCTCCGCGCTCCTTTATCCCGCCGCATGGCTCATACTGGCTTCGGGCAGGCGCGCCGCCGCACCCGTCGCCGCGAAAGGACTTGCATGAACGTAGCACGAAGAAAGCCCCGCACCGCGCGCATCGGAGTCTTTGGAGTCGGCTACCACGTCTATTGGAATCAGTTCCCCGGCCTTCTCGACGAACTGATGGCAAAGCTGGACGTGTTTGTCCGGCGAGTGAAGGCCACCGGCGTTACCGTTGAAAATTTCGGTATGGTCGATAAGGCCCAGGACGCATATAAGCTGCTGCCGCGCCTCAAGGCCGCCGACCTCGATCTGGTGTTTTGCGACATGCTGACGTACGCCACCTCAGCCACCTTCGGCGCGATCGTCCGCAATCTCGACGTGCCCGTCGTGCTCGTGGCGCTGCAACCGCTTTCCGCCCTGGATTACGGCCGGGCTACTACCCACATGCAACTGGCGAACGACGATTTCTGCTCCGTGCCGGAGTTTCTCGGCGTGGCCATTCGAATGGGAAAGCGCCCCCCGGAGGTGATTCTGGGCACGCTCGAAAACGATCCCGCCGCGGAGGCGGAGATCGTCGAATGGTGTGAGATCGCCATGGCGCTGCACGATGTGAAGCGCGCCCGCATCGGCCACTTCGGGCACCCCATTGAGCACATGCTCGACATGCAGACTGACCAGACCGCGCTCACCGCTGCCTTCGGCTGCCACGTCGTCCAGACCGAAGCGGATGACCTGCTGCGCTTCAGCCGCGACATCGGCGAGGACGTTCTTGACCGGAAGCGCCGGGAGATCCTGGACCTTTTCGATACTCCCGATCCGGGCGTCGACCCCGTCACCACCAAGCTGACCGGCGAGCATCTGCGCAGCGCGGCGCACGCGGCCGCGACGCTGGACCGTTTCGTCGAACATCATGAACTCGACGGCCTTGCGTATTACTACGAGGGGGAAGCGGGCAGCCCGCTGCGCGCTCTGGTGACGAACCTGATTGTAGGCAACTCGCTGCTGACGGCCGCGGGGTTCCCGATGTGCGGTGAGTCGGACCTCAAGACGTGCATCGCCATGCTGCTGATGGACCGGCTGGGCATCGGCGGAAGCTTCGCCGAGTTTCATCCGGTGGATTTCCGCGAGGGCTTCGTGCTGGTGGGCCACGACGGCCCGCACCACATCAATATCGCCGATGGCAAACCGGTGCTGAGATCCCTTCTGAAGTACCACGGCAAACCCGGCAACGGCGCGAGTGTGGAATTCCGCATCAAGGCGGGGCCGATTACGATGATGAGCCTTGGCGTGAAGGCGGACGGCCGCTTCAAATTCATTCTGGCGGAGGGCGAGAGCGTACAAGGCCCCATTCCCGCAACCGGAAATACGAACACCCGGGGCTTCTTCGGCTCCGACATCCGCGGTTTCCTGAAGCGCTGGGTGTATGAGGGCCCGACACACCATTTTGCCCTGGGAATTGGCCATCGCGCCGCATCGCTGCGCCGGATTGCCGACGCTCTGGGCATTGAGTGCGTCGTCGTCACGGGAGACAACTGATCATGCGCAAGACAATGTGTGCCGGCGGAGCTTTTCTTCTCGCCGCGCTTCTGCTGGCGGCCTGTGGGGCAAGAAACCCCAGCCTCGAAAGCGGCTGGAAGAACCCTCCCAATGAGGCTCGGCCGCACGCGTACTGGCTTTGGCTGAACGGCTTCGTCGATCGGGAGGCCGCCCGCGCGGAACTCGAAGCCATGAAGAAAGCCGGCTTCAGCGGAGTGTTGCTGTTCGACATGGGCGCGCGTGGCCCGAAGGACGCCCAGCCCCCCGCCGGTCCCGCATTCCTTGGCCCGGAATGGCTGGCGCAGTTGCGGGAGACTCTCACCATCGCGAAGCGCCTTGGGTTGCAGGTGGACATGTCGGTGGCCAGCAGTTGGGATATGGGCGGCGCATGGACCCAGCCCAGCCAGGCAAGTATGGCCCTCTTCCCGGCGGAAGTCACCATCGACGGAGGCCGCATCGTGGAGATGGATCTCCCGTTGCCTCCCCCTCCCCCGGCCGCGCCTCTCGATGCCTCCGGCAGGCCCGCAGAGTGGCGGGATGCAGCCGTGTTAGCCGTGCCCAGCGCCCGCCGCGGCACGGCGCATGAATTTGTATTTCGCCTCGATCTCACCGGCGCGGGCGACTTGAGGGAAGCGGTGCTCGATCAGGGCGAGCCCGGCGATACGCCTGTTTCGGCCACCATGTCTCCCGTGCGCGAGTTCAGCCTTGCCCTTTCCAGCACG
This sequence comes from Bryobacterales bacterium, assembly GCA_039812845.1. Lineage (GTDB taxonomy): Bacteria > Acidobacteriota > Terriglobia > Bryobacterales > Bryobacteraceae > JACTMJ01. Next base: position 33,794 of record JBDIBK010000022.1, on the reverse strand, counting down.
GGCGTGGAGGAGGCGGATTTCCATGAGGCCGTGCGCGGGGTTCTGCCGCGAACCGCCGGTCCACACCGCTTTCCCCTTCCCCCCGGCACACGTGCGAAATATGCGCGCCTGCGCCTTCTCAGCGCTCACGATCCCGCTCGGATCCACTGGACGCTGGGCGAGTTCGCCCTGCTCGACGGCGGTGGAATCAACGTCGCCGGGTCTCATGAGGCGGACCGCACCCGCGATGGAGCGGACGTTGTGCGCGCCTCCGCCGCTTACGGCAGCGGCCAAATGTGGAATCTGAACAATATCCACGACGGCGAAACGGCGGGGCCTCGCGGGGTATTCGCCACGCTCGGCGCGCCGCCTTTCCATCTGAGTTCGCGGGACGATGTGGTGAACCTTACGGCGTCCGTGGACCGGCAGGGCCGCTTGCGCTGGAACGCCCCGCCAGGCAGGTGGACCATCCTCCGCTACGTCCTTATGAACACCGGCGAACGGCTGAAGGTTCCCAGCCCGAATTCCGACGGCTGGGCCACCGACCATTTCAGCGCGGAGGCGACCAAGACCCACATCGATACCGTGAGCGACCGGCTCAAGGGAGCACTGGGCGATCTGCGTTCCAGCGGTTTGAAGAATCTCTATCTCGCGAGCTACGAGGTCGTGGGGCAGGTCTGGTCGCCCGGCTTTATCGCGGACTTCCAGCGTCTGCGCGGCTATGACATGACCCCGTATCTGCCGGCCATCTTCGGCTCTACGATCGCCGATCATGAAACCACGGCGCGTTTTCTGCACGATTATCACAAGACGCTGAGCGACGTGCTCATCGGCGCATACTACGGCGCGGCGCGGGAAGCGGCGGAACGGGCCGGTCTAGGCATCAAGTCCGAGGCTGGCGGCCCCGGCCCGCCCATTCACAACGTCCCCGTGGATTCGCTGCTCGCCAACGGCACCATCAATGAGATTCAGGGCGAGTTCTGGCCCTTCCGGCCGGATGCGCACAGCCTGTGGGTGGTGAAGGAAACCGCTTCGGCCGGCCATCTCTACGGCAAGCAGTCCGTCCACATGGAAGCGTTCACCTCAACGCATCACTGGCACGAGGGGCCGCAGGACCTGAAGGCGAGCGCGGACCGTGTGTTCTGCGAGGGCGGCAACCACATGGTGTGGCACACCTGGAGCCACGCCCCGCGGGCCGCGGGCAAGCCCGGCTGGGTCTATGGCGCGGGAACTCACATCAACACGAACGTGACCTGGTGGCCCAAGGCGAAGCCGTTCATCGACTACCTCTCCCGCTCTTCCTTCCTGCTGCAGCGCGGCCAGTTCGTGGGCGATGTCCTCTTCTATTATGGCGACGGCGGCTACAAGTTCGTGCCGCCCCGCAAACCCCAACCGGGGCTCGGCCCCGGTTACGATTACGACTTCATCAACTCCGACGTGCTCCTGAAACGGCTCAGCGTGCGGGATGGCCGCTTCGTGCTGCCGGATGGCACGAGTTACGCCGTGCTTGCGCTGCCCGAAGACGGAAGCGCGCAGCCCGACGTGCTCGCGAAGGTGGAGCAACTGGTGGCGGCGGGCGGGACGGTGATCGGCTCGAAGCCGCAACGGGCTTACGGGCTGGAAGGGTTCCCGGCGAGCGAGCACCGGGTGCGGGAGATTGCCGACCGGATGTGGGGCGAACTGGACGGCAAGACCGTCACGAGCCGCTCGCACGGGAAGGGCCGCGTGGTTTGGGGGCACCCGCCGCGCCAGGTCCTCGAGAGCATGGGCATCGGCCCGGACCTCGCCGCGCCAGCGGAGATCGACTACATCCACCGCCGCGACGGGCGCAGCGAGATCTATTTTGTCCGCAACACGACGGGCGCGCCCGCTTCCCCCACCGTCACCTTCCGGGTGACGGATCGCGCGCCCGAGCTATGGGACCCGGTGAGCGGCGAGATCCGCCCCGCGCCCGTGTGGCGTCGCGCCAGCGACGGCCGTATTGAGGTGCCCCTTGAGTTTGCCGCATACGGATCGGTCTTCGTTGTCTTCCGGAACCCTGCCAACGATCCACCGAAGCTCGCGGCGTCGCCGGAACCGCCCGCGCCGATTGCGATTCCCGGCCCGTGGATGGTGGATTTCAAGAATGGCCCCCAGAAGGTGCCCTTCCCGGAACTGAATTCCTGGACCGCGCATCCCGACCCCGCCGTGCGCTACTTCTCCGGCACGGCCCGCTATCAGACCCGGTTCCGCGTGCCTGCCGGATGGCGAAAGGAACACGCGGGTGTTCGCGTCGATCTCGGCCGCCTGTGGACCATCGGCGATGTCTGGCTGAACGGGAAGCATCTCGGCATCGCATGGACTCAGCCCTTCACGCTCGACGCCTCCGCAGCCTTGCGCGAAGGAGAGAACGAATTGGTCGTCGAGATCGTCAACACTTGGCATAACCGCCTTGTTGGCGACGCCCGGTTGCCGAAGGCCGAGCGCACGACGCGCACGAATATCGAGATCTCCGCGGGCAAGCCCTGGGCGGAACTCGACCCGATCGATTCCGGTCTCTTCGGACCCGTTCGGCTCGTCTCCGTTCCTCGCGGGAGGCCCTGAGGATTGTCACGGCCGCGCACTGCGCGATTGCCGCACAGAAGCAGGACGCAAACAAGAAAAGCTCCGGAACCGCATGGCAGTTCCGGAGCTTCCTCGAAACGGGCAGTGAATCGTCGCGCCTAGAGAACCTCTTCGCCCCAGTTCTCCAGCACGGACTTCACTCGCTGGCAGAACTGATCGGCAAGCGCTCCGTCGATCAAGCGATGGTCGAAGGTAAGCGCCAGATAGGCCATGTCGCGAATGGCAATGGCATCGTCGATCACCACGACCTGCTTCTCCACGGCTCCCACACCCAGGATCGCGATTTGCGGCTGGTTGATCACGGGGGTGGCGAAGAGGCTTCCGTAGCTGCCGAAGTTCGTAATGCTGAAGGTGCCGCCCTGCACTTCATCGGGCTTCAACTGCTTGGAGCGGGCGCGGTTGGCGAGATCGGCGATGGAGCGCTGCAGCCCCAGCACGTTCTTCTCGTCGGCGTTCTTGATCACGGGCACAATGAGCCCGTTCTCCAGCGCCACCGCGATTCCGATATTCACGTCATTGTGGTAAAGCACGTTCGTGCCTTGAATGGACGCATTGACGATCGGGAAGGCACGGAGCGCTTCGGCCGCGGCGCGGGTGATGAACGGCAGGAACGTGAGGGAGAACCCATAGCGTTCCTTGACGGCACCCTTCCGGGCGTTGCGCATCTTGGCAACCTTCGTCATATCCACGCGGTGAACGGTGGTGACATGCGCGGACGTGTGCTTCGAAAGCACCATGTGTTCGGCGATCTTCTGGCGCATGGTGCTCATGGCTTCGATGCGCACCTTCGCGCCTTCCGCCGGGGCCACGGGGGCCAGATCTCCGGCCGAGGGAGCGGATGGGGCTGCATACACGGGCGCTGCCGGCGCGGTCGCGGGCGGGGCTGCGGGCGGGGCTGGGGCGGGAGCGGCGGCCTGCCCGCCACGCGCCAGATAGCTCTCCACGTCCGCCTTCGTGATGCGGCCGCCGGCACCGGTGCCGGGAATGAGAGAGAGATCGAGATTGTTCTCGCGGGCCATCCGGCGCACGAGCGGGGAGATGGGTCCCAGATCTTCCGATGCCGCCGCCGGGGTGGGTTCAGCGGGCTTCGGCGCGGACGCAACCGGGGCTGCCGCCGGTGCCGCCGCCGCAGGTTCGGGCGCGGCCTTGGGCGCTTCCGCCGGCGCGGCTGCCCCGCCTCCCGAGGCTCCGTCGTCGATTCGGCCCACCACCGTATTGATCTGCACGGTGGCCCCGGCTTCCACCAGCACTTCCTTGAGCACACCGGCCGCGGGCGATGGAATTTCGGTGTCCACTTTGTCCGTGGAGATCTCAAATAGCGGCTCATCTCGCGCAACCGTGTCACCGGGCTTCTTCAACCACCGGGTCAATGTCCCCTCAACAATGCTCTCGCCCATTTGGGGCATCAATACGTCGGTCATCTTCGCTTCTCCCTCTTGTTTCCGGCTGCTTCGGGATGCCGTCTCCCGCTATTTGATCACGGCATGGAAGCCGTTGTGACAAACTCTACCGAATCGAACGCAAACACTTCCCCGAACATTCTGGCGATCTCGGCAACTACGGTTTCCCGCGACGCCTCGATCCCCAGCGCTTCCATCGACGTTACCGGCAGGCTGAGCCCGCACGGAACGATATAGCGGAAGTAGCTCAGGTCTGGAGTGTGGTTCAGGGCGAATCCATGCGAACTCACCCAGCGGCTGATGTGGATGCCGATGGCCGCCACTTTTGCCCCATTCACCCAGACGCCGGTCATCCCCGGCTCCCGCCCGGCGCTCACTCCATGAAGAGCCAGCACCCGGATGAGCGATTCCTCCACCGCCCTTACATACTCCACGACATCCTTCTTCCACCCGCGAAGGTCGAAGATGGGATAACCCACAATCTGCCCCGGACCGTGATAGGTCACATCCCCGCCCCGGTTCGTCTCGTAGTAACCGATCCCGGCTTTCGCGAGGATCTCCGGCGGCGCGAGCAGGTTCGATTCCTTCCCGTTCCGCCCCATGGTCACCACATGCGGATGCTCCACAAGGAGAAGCGTGTCTTCCCCCTGCCCTTCTTTGCGGCGCAGGACGTATTCCTGCTGCAGGCGGTAAGCCCGCGGCCAGTCCATCCGCCCGAGGTCGAGCACTTCCAGCTTACGCATTAATCGGCATGCCATGCACGGCGTGAAACGCCTCGCCAACGGCTTCGTAAAGTGTTGGATGCGCGTGGATCACGCTCATCATGGAATCGACGGTGGCTTCCGCTTCCATTGCCGTAACGGCTTCGGCAATCAGCTCATAGGCGAGCGGCCCGATGATGTGTACGCCCAGGATCTCGCCGTACTTCGCATCGCTCACCACCTTCACGAAGCCGTCGGGTTGCCCCATGATCTTCGCCTTGCTGTTCGCCATGAAGGGGAACTTGCCCACCTTGACGGTGTAGCCCTTGCTTCTGGCTTCCGCCTCGGTCAGCCCGACGCTGCCGATGCCGGGCTCCGTATACGTGGCGTTCGGAATCCGATCGGCGCGAATCGGAGTGACGGTCTTCCCCGCGATCCGGCCCACCGCAACCACGGCTTCCATGGTTCCGGCATGCGCCAACTGCGGGTATCCCGCGATGATATCGCCCACCGCATAAAGCCCCGGTTCCGCGGTCTCCATGTAGCCGTTCACTTTGACGAAGCCCCGGTCGAGTTCCACCCTGGTGTTCTCAAATCCGATATTCTCCGTATTCGGCTTGCGTCCCACGGCCACCAGCAGCTTGTCGTATTCGAGCGTCTCCTTCTTCCCATTGGCGTGTTCGGCTTCAAACTTGACGCCCTTCTTCGTGCGCGCGATGCCCGAAAGCTTGCAGCCCACTTCCACGCGGATACCCTGCTTCTTGAAGACCCGCAGCATCTCCTTGGAGACTTCTTCATCCTCCTTGGCCACCACCGCGGGCAGCATCTCAAACACCGCCACCTCCGTGCCGAACCGGTTGAACATGGAGGCGAACTCCATTCCGACGGCGCCCGCGCCCACCACCGCGAGGCTCTTCGGCACGTCGCGCAGATTTAGAATTTCGATGTTGGTCAGGATCTTCTCGGGATCCGGCTCCAGCCCTGGCAGCATCCGCGCTTCGGATCCGGTAGCGACAATGATCGCCTTCGCCTCCAGCGTCTTCTTGCTGCCGTCGTCGGCCGTCACCTCGACTTTGCCCTTGCCGAGCAGGCGTCCGTAGCCCTTGATCACCTCGGCCTTATTCTTCTTCATGAGGTAGTCCACGCCCTTGGCGTTCTTATCGACTACGTCATTCTTGATGTCCACCATCTTCGAATAGTTGAGCTTGGGGTTCTCCACGATCACGCCCAGATCCGCCGCGTGACGGAAATGATTCCAGACCTCGGCGGAGTGGAGCAGCGCTTTGGTGGGAACGCACCCAACGTGCAGACAAGTCCCGCCCAGCTTGGGGCGCTTTTCGATGATGGCGGTTTTCAGGCCGTACTGGCCCGCCCGGACGGCGGCAGGGTAGCCGGCGGGGCCGCTGCCGATGATTATCAGGTCGTAAGACATCGCTAATAGTGTACCATCGACATCACGGTTAACTCGCTTAAGACAAACGAGTTCGCCGATGATTTCGTTTCGTCTGAGAGCGATCGCTTACAGAGAGTGGGACGTTGCCTGGGAGGATCTCGTAGAATCAATCAGTTGCCGGTTTGAGCAGATTCCCGGAGCGCATCGTTTTCGCGACGCAACCGCTCTCATAAGGCAAGGGCTGCTCGATCTTGACGGAAATCGCTATAGTACTCGATGAAGAAATTGATTTCGGCACGATAGAGATCCGCGCGCGACGATAAAATCGCGTATGATTACGCGATAAGGTGTCTGTGCCACTTTTCCGTGGCTTGTACAGACCGGAGACACCCGAACGGAACTCTCCGCGCCGGATTCGGCCAAAGGGCGGCACTTTCGTGGCGAGGCGGGCCGCGATAGCGAAGGAGCGATCGAATCATTATGATCGGCCAGATGCTGGGGCATTACGAGATCACTGGCAAGATCGGCAAAGGCGGGATGGGCATCGTCTATCGCGCCCTCGACACGCTGATCGGCAGGGAGGTTGCGCTCAAGACCATCCTGCTTCGCGAGATCGAAGACCCCAACGAACGCCAGTTCCTCAAAGAGCGCCTGTTCCGGGAAGCGAAGTCCGCCGGCATCCTCTCTCACCCGAATATCGTTACGGTCTATCAGATCGGGGAACAGGATGGCCTTACCTACATCGCGATGGAATTCGTGGACGGCCCCAATCTGGCTGAGTTGCTGAATCGTCCGGAAAAACCTTCGATAGAGACGCTGGTAAGCATCCTCGATCAGTCGGCGGCGGCTCTCGATTACGCTCACAGCCGCGGCGTGGTGCATCGCGACATCAAGCCGGGCAACGTCATCGTGCGCAGCGACGGCGTCGCGAAGATTGCCGATTTCGGCGTGGCGAAGATCTCCAGCCAGAGTGTCACGCGCACCGGGATGACGCTGGGCACGCCGCACTATATGTCGCCCGAGCAGTTTCACGGGCGGACAATTGACGGCAGATCGGACCAGTATTCGCTCGCGGTGATGGTTTACGAGATCTTCACCGGCAAGAAACCTTTCACGGCGGAATCAATCACAGGATTGATGTATAAGATTCTGCACGAGCAGCCCAATCCCCGTCGCGACAATCCCGATCTCAGCGAAGGCACGGATGCCATCCTGCGCAAAGCGCTTTCGAAGGATCCGGACGAGCGTTACTCCTCCTGCACGGAATTCATTGTGCAACTGCGGGACATAAGCGGCGTGAAGCTCAAGCACCTGCCGTTCGAAAGCCAGACGCGGACGCCGGCGTCGGGAACGGCTGGGCAGATGGGCGGCGGCACACCGTATCCGACTCCGCACCACACGACACCGCCCACTTCAACCACGTCGAAACTGCCGGATAAGCCCGCGCCTCACATTCCGGTGCCGACGCCTTCCACCGGATTGCCTTCCACCGGGATGATGCCGCCACCGCCGCCAGTGCCTCCGTCGCAGGCGTGGAGCTTTCGCTCACCGGAGGCGGGTTCCGCCCTGGAAGACACGCCCGTGCCAGCGGCATTGCCCCACACGGGATCTGGCCATCCGCCGATCTCCGAAGTTCCAACTCCGGCAATTGGAGCCCCCTCGGCCGCCCCGCTAAGCACGACGAGGAGCGTTGGGGTCAATTTGCCGCCTCCACCGGCACCGGAACTGCCGCCCCCTCCGGCGGTGCCTCCCACCGAAAAGCTGGATGCGAAAGCGCGCGACGCAAAAGCGCCGCCCACTGCCGCGTCCAAAGGAAAAGCCTCCAAGACCGCCCCCGCGCCCAAGACGTCCGCTGCCGCCGCGGCGGCGAAGCCCGGCGGGAAGACGCCTCTCTTTGTGGTCGTGGGAGTGGTGATCGTGGTGCTGATGATCATTGGGACGGTGATTGGCGTGCTCTACAACCGATCCCAGAGTGCGACGCCCCCGGACGTTTCCACGGCGCCCCCTCCCAGCAACCCGCCGAACACAGCCGTCGAGAATGGCACTCCCCCAGCGGAGACCACGCCAGGCGGAACAGAAACGACGACTCCCGGTTCCGAGGGAAGCACTCCGGTCGCGGAAGTTCCCGCGGAGAACGCGACCCCGTCCACGCAGCACGCTCCTCCCGCCATCGCCACGTTCGTAGCGGAGCCGGCGGCGATCACGGCGGGAGAATCCACGACTCTTCGCTGGAGCACATCCGAAACGACCCTCGTCAGCGTGGAACCCGGATTGGCGCGAGGCCGGTCAGTGGGCCAGGTAACGGTCTCTCCAAAGCAAACCACCAAGTACCGTTTGGTTGCGCGTGGGTTGGGAGGCAGGAAGACGCAGGAACTGACCGTGACCGTGAAGCCGGCGGACGACGGCCCAGGCCAAAACGAGGCCGCTCCGAACCCGAAGGGGATGTCGCTGGATGCGCTCACCCGCGCACTCGCCGCGGGGGAGAATGTTGTCACGATCAATCAACTGATGGTGCGCGTGGGCTTGAATGGGGTGAGTTTCCCCGTGAACGCCCAGGCGCAGGCCGCGATCCTGTCCGCGGGAGAGCGCGGAGATCGGCCGAAAGACGCCGTAGTACGATTGATCGATTTGGCAAAACAGGGGGGAAAGCGCTAGCTTCTATCGCGCTTGCGTGTAAAATCCCTGTATCGGTATCATCATGGCTCTGCGATTTGGTTTCACGCGGGTTCGTGCCCTTTTCCCCATTCTTTTTTCGGTCGTACTCATTCTTCCTGGCAGTGGGCAGACGCCTGCCCCGATGAATCTCAGCACGCTGAAGCAGGTGCTGGCCATCGGGGAAGACGTCGTACCCACCAACGACGTCATCGCACGGGTGAAGAAGGAAGGGGTGGATTTCTTTCTCGACGCCGACATGAAGACGGATTTGATTCTGGCTGCCGCGCAGGGGCATCGAAACGAAACCGACACGCTAAAGATTCTCGATTCCCTGGCCGATGCCTGTCTGCCCTGCAAAGAGCGAATGGAAGCGCCGATCTCCCCCGAATTGGCACTGCGCTTCCTCAAAGAGCAGGTGCGCAGCAAGGATATTCTTAAGGCCATCAAGAAGCGGGGCCTGGCCCAGGGGCCGGTTACTCTCGAAGACATCGTCGCCCTGCGAGCGGCCGGAGCTTCGGATGAAATGATCCGGGTGATGAAGCCGGATGCCCAGCCGATTCCTCCGGATGGGTTCACCGCTATCGAAGCCGTAAAGAGCAAGACCTTTGCCGACAATCGGCCCAACGGCAGTTTCGACGTGCGCGCGCGGGTGGACGACAAGGTGGAGTTCCAGGTTATTTCGGACAAAATCTACGCCAAAGCGCTCTCCGGAAACGCCCCCGTGAACCAGGGTTCCGAGATCTCGAGCGTGCTGCCGCGCTTGCCCGCGGATGCCATCGTGTTCACCCTGCGCCAGAAGGATGGGCGCTCCAAAGGGGCCACCGGAGAAGCGCTTCCCGCGGATGCGTACGGCTTTGCCGGTTACAAATTTACGGTGACGGATGAGAAAGCGAAGGATGACCGCTACCATTTTGAGGTAGCCTGGCAGCTAAAGCCGTTCACAATTGCATCGCTGAAGGCAGAAGTGGAAGAAATGGGCGGCAGCTTTCCCGAACTGGTGATCCAGGATATCCGTCTGCGCGGCGTGGACACCGCTCCGACGCCGGACGATTATTTGGCGATGCGCGCCGCGGGGGCCACGGAAGAACTGCTCACCGCCATTGGGGGCAGCATCCGGACGTCGAACGCACCCGTTCGCTAAGCCCCGCTCTCAGAACGGGGTCCTTCCAGAAACGTCCGCGCTTGCCTTTTTCTCGGATCTCCGGCCTTTCGTCCGCGATTTCTCGCTTAATAACCGAAAGGGCGAGATTTTCGGGGGAGAACCGGGTTCGAGTAGCGGTATGGCTTCCAGACAACCAGCCTGCGAGGGCTGGAGGGACCGCTTCTTGCACCCCGGTCTCCGTGCAGACCGGCTACCCGGCGAATCCACTCATGGTATAAAACGGGAGTCGGCGGCATTGGTGTCCAGATTTCAAGCGGCGCATTCATCCACATTCAAATGAGTCTCGAACGCATCGGAAATTACGAGATCCTCGGCGAGTTGGGGCGTGGCGGGATGGGTGTGGTCTATCGCGGGGTGGACAGCTTTATCAAACGGCCCGTCGCGATCAAGACAATCTATCTGAATGAAATTCAGGAAGACCACGAGCGGCAGTTCCTCAAGGAGCGTCTCTACCGGGAGGCGCAGTCGGCCGGGATTCTGTCGCATCCCAATATCGTCACAATCTACCAGATCGGGGAGCAGGACGACCTCACGTACATCGTGATGGAATTTGTGGAAGGCAGGAATCTGGCACAGGTTCTGCGGTCGCCGGACAAGCCTTCCGTGGATCTGCTGATTTCGATCTTCGAGCAGACGGCCGCGGGCCTCGACCATGCGCACGCGCAGGGTGTCGTCCACCGCGACATCAAACCGGCCAATATCATCGTTCGCAGCGACGGCGCTGCCAAGATCACCGATTTCGGCGTCGCCAAGATTACGTCGCAAACGGTTACCCGCACCGGAATGACGCTGGGCACGCCGCACTACATGGCCCCGGAGCAAATTCAGGGCAAGCCCGTGGACGGCAAGGCCGACCAATACGCGCTGGGAGTGGTTATCTACGAGATCTTCACCGGCCACAAGCCCTTCAAGGCCGAAACCATTACTTCGCTGATTTTCAAGATCGTCACCGACGCCGTGGAGCCGAAGCGGGATAATCCCAGCCTCAGCGATGCGGTCTCGAACGTCCTCAAGAGAGCCTTGGCCAAGGACGTGGCGGACCGTTACCCGTCCTGCCAGGCAATGGTGCAGGCGTTCCGGGCCGCGGTCGGCCTTCCCTCTTCCGCTTCGGCTGGTTTAGCTCCGGGAACCTTGGCTGCCGCCGGGACGAGCATCGCGACGGGCGGCGTTTCCACCGCGACGCAGGGAGCCGCCAGTCCCGCGAGCACGGGCAGCGCCGGCGGAATGCCGCCTTCCCCCGCCGCACCATCCGCCAGCATCGGCATTCCTCCAACGGCGACAACCCCAACCGCTGTGCCTCCCCGGCCGACTAGTCCGGCGTTGCCGCCAGTTCCCACCGGCCCCGTTCCGCCCCCGGCACCGATGTCGCGCCCAATGCCGGAATCGCACCCGGCAAAGCAACCCTTGAAAGAGCCGGTGAGGAACGATACGGCGCGCGCCGATGAGAAGTCTTGGCGCATCCCCGCCGTAGCGCTGGCCGGGTTGCTGGTGGTGGCGGTGATCTTCGGCCTTGTCTGGATATTGAGGGATGGCGGCGGAACCGCAACCACGGATCCCACCGAAGAAGCGGCCGGCAACCAATCCACAAGCGGCCCGAACGCGGAGAACCCCGCCGTCCCCGGAGCGGGCGGAAGCACCACGGCAGGGGATTCCACCTCGCAGCCGGGAGCCTCGGTGGGAACACCGCACGCGCAGGAAACCGCTTCCGCGACCGTTCCCCCACCCGCGGCGGCCGCCTCGCACGAAACCAAGCCAGTGGCGCAGCAGGCGGGCAGCGTGTCCACGCCCGGTTCCGGCAGTCGGCCCAGCTCATCGAAGCCAAGCGTAGCCCCTGGTTATCCCGCGGCGGGCAGCACGACTCGCTCTGGGGCGGCGCGATCGCCCATGATCGGAAATAAGCCAGTGCAGGGAGGCACGCCCGCGGCGAACTCCCCCGCGCCCACGCCCGTGCAAGCGCCCATCATTCCGGAACCTGTCCGTCCAGAGCCGCCGGTGCAGACGGTGTACACGCCACCCAGGCCCATCGTGCGCGTGCCGGCGATCTACCCGGCGGCGGCCCGGAAGGATGGCGTCAGCGGATCCGTGCTGTTGCAGGCCGTAGTAAATGAAGCCGGACAGCCCACCGCCGTCACCGTGATGCGCGGCATCCGTGCCGATCTCGATCAGGCGGCGAAGGACGCCCTGGTGAAGTGGCGCTTCCAGCCCGGAACCTCCGACGGAAAGCCGGTGGAATCCCGGATCAACGTGGAAATCTCGTTCAACCTCGTGCAGGACCAGCGGAAGCCCATTAGTCTGAAGAATCCTTAGGGCCGCCCCACTGCCGGGGCTTGCCGCTCCTCTGCCGCCCTTGCCAGGAAGGCCTTGAGAGCCGTGGCAATCTTGTCCGCAACTTCCGCCGAGGCGCTGCGGAATTTTCCGCCCCGGCTTTCAGCAGTCTCGCCCCAGAGCACGTCGCCGTCGGCATTGACGATCCGCACCGCAAGAGACGCCTCGTGGCGGCGCGTCTCCGAACGGTCCCTCACGCTGGAACTGCCCCCCTCGCTGCGCGAGGCGCTGGCCCGATTGCGGGTATAGCCGCCGGTGGAAATATTCCCGGAAGAGCGGCCGGACACGCTCTCATCGCGGCTATGCCGTTCGGTGAAAACGAGGTCCTCGGCGAAGCCCCGCAAGAATGCATCCGCCGTCTTCGGATTTTCCGTGATCACAAAGGCGCCCAGCCGATGGAGTTCCGCAATCAGAAGCGCCCTCAATTGGCGCGCGTTCTCGCCACCGTCGAAGTCTTCCACGCAGAGGCGTTTCACCTGGCGCAGGGCCGTCACGGCGGGAGCGGGCGGAGCCTCGTTCTGCGCGAGCGCTACACAGCCGACGCACGCACCAAGGGTAAGAATCGGAATCAGATACCGGCGCGTCATTGGCTCTCTCCTCCAAAGCGCGCTTCATTGTCCTGGAACTCCACACGCAGCCCGGTTCTGGCCTCCATCGTCACCAGCACGCTGCGCACATGGTCCTTGTGGATCTCAAAGACAAGCGCCTGCTGCCGGTCCTTCTCGTCGAGATAGCTCACGGTCAGAAAATGCTTGCGCGATTTCGTCATCAGGAAGAGGGGCGAGATGACGATGGCGAGGCCGATTCTGCGCCCCACCTTCTGGCCGTATTCGAGCATGTTGATCTTGTCCCACGGCACGTTCACCTCGATCTCTTTGGCATCGAAACGGCAAAGCAGGGTGTTCGTGAGGTCGAGCTTGCCCTTCGCGGAATCGGGAAGCCCGGGAATGCTGCCGCCCACGTAGGTGGCCTTCGCGCCGCCATCCCACCCGAAAAGAGATCCCGCGGCCAGGAGGATAACCATCAGGAAAGTGCAAGCGCGTGAGCTTCGCATGCGAGGCCCCAGGGAAACCAGGGAAAGTCGTGGTGAAATACGCATAGCTCCGCCCCTCAAAAGAGTAGACGGAGCGATCTTTTTGTCTCAGCCAAACCGGCCGCACCGGGGGAAAATCCCAAAATGAAACGCTACTTCAGCGATTGAACGGCGGTCACAATGGCGCAATGGTAGGCGTCTTCGGCGTTGCAGCCGCGCGAGATGATATTAGCGGGCTTTTCGAGGCCCTGCAGTACGACGGCGATCAGCGCCGCGCCGCCGAGCCGTTCCACCAGCTTATAGCCGATGTTGGCGGCATCGAGATTCGGGAAGATCAGCACGTTCGCGTAGCCCGCCGCGGGCGAACCCTTCGCCTTTGACTGCCCCACGGAAGGCACCAGCGCGGCATCGGCCTGCAACTCTCCGTCCGCGTTCAAATCGGGCGCACGCTCGCGGACGTAGCGCATGGCTTCGATCACCTTGTCGGCGTCGGGGTGTTTCGCGCTCCCCTTGGTCGAAAAAGAAAGCAGAGCCACATTCGGCGTCGCCCCGACAAGCTGCCGGTATGTTTCCGCGGACGCAATCGCGATCTCGGCCAGTTCCGGAGGCGTGGGGTCCACCATGATAGCGGCATCGCTGAAACCGAGGAGCCCCCGGTGGCCGTAGGATTGGTCCTGCACGCCCATCAGATGCATGCTGGAAAGCCGCCGGAACTGGATCTTCAAGCCAATGCACTGGAGGAAAGACCGCACCGTCTCCGCCGTTGTGTAGACGGCGCTCCCCACCGCTCCGTCGGCGTCTCCGGCCGCCACCATCAACGCGCCGAAGCGCATCGGATGCTTGACGGCTTCCTCCGCTTCGTGCCGCGGAATGCCCTTGGCGCGGCGGCGCTCATAGTAGATCCCGGCCAGACGATGGCGCTCGGCCTCGTTTTCAGGGTCCGCCCAGCGGATTCCCGGCGGCGTGTTGAGGGCCGCTTTCCCGACGAGCACGGGGGTGATGAGTCCTTCCTGCGCCAGTTTGCCCGCGGCGGCCTGCACCCTGGAATCGCCCCCCTCCGGAAAGACGATTACCGGGCGCTTGCCCGAAGAGCGCAAGCGCTGCTCTTGTTGCTCAATATATGCGGCGGCCGATTCTGGTAACGACATGAGATGCCCGGGAGCAGACGCCCATTTCGGGGCGAACCCTTATTCTACTCGGAGCGGCCCCGCCCAGGCTCCCTTCTCCTCAACTGCACCGGCTCACTTCACGATGCTGGCTCACTTCCCAGCCGGGCTCAACAAATCTCCACGCAGTTGCATTCGGGCCGGCAGGAAATCGGGCTGGATGGCAATCGCGTCTTCAAACAGCTTCCTGGCTTCCTGCGGGTGTCCGTTGCGTTCGGCCAGCAGCCCCAGCACATGGCGGGATGCGACGCGCCTCACCGGTTGCCGGGAATCGAATTGCGTGCGGGCATACTTCTCGAACTGCTCCGCGAGTTTGGCCGCTTCCTCGGTGCGCCCGAGCCGGTCCAGCGCGAAGACCATGTAGACGTTCTCGCTGTTCCAACTGCCGGTTTCTCCCCAAAGATGCTGCATGCCCTCGATCGCGTGTTCGTATGCGGCACGGGCGCGGTCCGCCGCCCCCTGCGCTTCGAGCGTCCGCCCCACGTAATACTCCTTCTGAGGCGAGGTCTGGGAACTGAAGTCGTCCACACCGAGCGTAACCGGCGGCTGTAAGGCCGTTTCGAACTGCTTCAGGGCATCGCCGAAGCTGCCCCTCCCGAATGCGGCGGCACCGTCGGCGTAACGCAGCATGCGGTATTTGTCGCGCAGCTCATAGCTGCGGTGGCGGTGCTCGAAACGATGCGAGGCAATCAGCTTCTCCGCCGCGTCGTAGCGGCCTTTGATGAGATTCGCCGTGAGCACGCCTTCCGCCAGATCGTCGTCGTTCGGGGAGCGGCGGAGCGCCCGTTCGAGCACGGAGAGCTGTTCGTCAAAACGCCCCGCTTTCGCGTAAAGCGTGCTCAAATCGTTTAGTGTGGCGATATGGCCCGGGTTCAGCGAAACGGCCTTCTCCAGTTCCGCCGCCGCCATCTCCACGGGCTTGCCCTGCTCCGCGTACGCGAGGCCCAACGCGCGCCGGGAGTGGAAATCGTCCGGACGCACGCGGACCGCCTGTTCCCAGCTTGCCAGCGCCTCGCTGTAGCGCTTCAGATAGTAGTCCAGCGCCCCCTGCAGGTAGAGCGCCAGGCCGTCCTGGGGGTTCTGCGCGATAGCCCATTCAAGCACCGGAAGACTGCTCTCGCGGTAGGGGAAGCGGTCCACGTTTCCCGCATCCGCATGCGCTTTGGCCAGGTACCGCTTCGCCTCCGCCGGGTTGCCGCTCTCGTGGAGGCAGTAGGCGAGGATGTAATCGAACTCCGGCGGAGTGCCCCACGGATCTTCATTCCGGGCTTCGGCCAGCTTCAAAATTTGAACGGCCGCGTCCCAGCGGGCAACATCGCGGTAGAAGAAAGACGTTCCGATCGCTTCCTGGCTCTGCCCGCCCATCAGCCGCGCCAATTCCGCCCCGGCTGCGCTGTCGCCGGTAAGTAGCCAGCGCTCGGCCTGCGCAATCGGATTTCCGGGGTCCATGCGTTCAATGGCGCTAATCTGCTCCAGGGCGGACGCGCGGTCCCCCCTCTCGCGACTCACCATAGCCAGCAGCGCCCGCGCGCTGAGGTGGCGTCCATTGACTTCGATGGCCTCCCGCAGGTGCACGGCCGCCTTGTCCGCATCGTTCCCGCCGAGCGCGAGCCGTGCCAGATTGTATTCCCGGTCCGCATAGAAACGGCTGCCCGGCCAGATGAAATAAAGATTCCTCTCCGCCTTTGCCGCCTCGCCCAGGCGCAACTGGCTGAGCGCGAGGTAGTAGTAAGCCTCATCCACATAGGGGTCGCGCTCAATTGCCTGTTCAAGGTGCCTGGCCGCGTCACCGTAGCGGTGCTGGTTGAAGAAGTAAATGCCATACTCCAGATGCGCGCGGGAAAAACCAGGATCCCGTTCAAGCGCCTTGTTGAGGAGTTCGACGCCTGCGGCGTCATTCAATTCCTTCAGCTTGAAGCGCGCCGCCAGCACCAGTTCCTCTACAGTCATCTCATCCTGTGATTTCTGGGGCTTTTCGAGCGAGCGCGTAAACGGCGTGTATTCCTTGCTTTCGGCCTTCGGGTCGGGACGTTCGTAGCGCAGAATCTCGCGGCCGCTGGCTTCGGCAACACTCACCACGAGGGCGGCCGCGGCGGCGGGCGGCAAGGCAAGTTCATTGACGACGTGCGGCTTCTCCGGCGAAAGATCGGCGGTGGTATCCAGAATGACCTTTGCCCCGGACTTCACCACTATGCGCGCTCCGGGCAGGCTGCGGGTGACAGCCAGCGCCATCCGGCCCGGCCCCTCGCCATCCGCCTTCAAGTTCAGCGCAACATCGCGGGTGGTGGTGGTGAGTCCGCCGAGGCCGGAGACGGGAATCCACCATTCGCTCCAGCTTTCCGTCTTGTGGGGCTCCACCCACTCGTAGTGCCCGTCCCAGACGTGGCGTCCGCTCTGCACCTCCACGTAGGGTCCGGCGTTGTCCGTATAGCCCTCCTCGTAGGATTTCGCGTTGGGGCCATAGCCCCACGTCCACATCTTCATGCCCTGCACAATCCGCCGGTCCGCGTAACGGAACACGCCGTAGTCGAGATCCTCGTGATACGCGCCCTGAAAATTGTCGTGGATATCGATCCCGAAGACGCCCAGCATGCTGTGGTTGTTGCGGTCCCAACTGTAATCCACGCCATTGTGAACGGGCCAATCCGCGATCTCGGACGTAGTGTGGCCGATGGTGCGCGTCATCGGGTAAATATACCGGGTCTTCGGAGTTGCGGGCAGAGCGGCGCTCAGCCAGAACATCTGCGGCATGCGGCCCTCTCGGGTGTTGTAGCAGAAGACGCTCATCTTCACGGCCGCGATTCCGGGGTAGAGCGTCGCCGAAAGGTCCACGCGCATGTGATAAACGGGGTCCAGTTCGCCCAGCATCAGCGTGATGCTGCCGTCCGCGTTGGGAATCACTTTGTTTGACCAATGCGGCTCCCCGTGCGTCGTGAGCATGTGCGCGTCGTAGGGGCCGGTGAGTTCGATGCCGGATTGGTGCCAGTTGTTCCGGGGATTGTATCTGGCCGGCTTGATCACATCGTTCCGGTAGAACATCTCCCGCTTGCGGAGCTTGTCGTAGACCGAGAAAATGCGGCCTCCGAGATCCGGCAGGTAGGTGAGATTCAGATACTCATTCTCAATGTGGATCGCGCGGTATTTTCTCGGCTTCGGCCCACCCGGCTTGAACGGCATCTGGTAAGTAGTGAAAGGATAGAGGCCCTTGACGGAGGAACTGCTGAAGAGCGATGGTTCCATCTCCCTGGAGGAGTGTTCGTAGGTGGGAATCTCCAGCGTGGTTTCGTAGGTCTTTACGGTGGACGCCGTTGCCGCCGCGGAAGCCGCGCAAAGCGGCGGGAGCGACGAAACGAACAGGCACGAAATCAGAACGAGAAGGTGGCGGAATCTCATGGCGGTACGGGGGTGGAACTATCCAGCGTATCACCAGTGCGTGAAAAGGGATTCGCCAGTCCGATATAATAGCGCTTTGGTCCTGATTCCCCTCCTGGAGACTCCCGAGAGGGGAACCTCGGGGATCGGCCGCTTATTTGCCTCGCGGATTCCGCGCGGGGAATTTGGGGAGAGCGCCCGCCGCGCGCGGGGCAATACATCTATCCTGGAAGGAAGCTTATGCGCAAGAAAGTAACAGTAGTTGGAGGCGGAAACGTCGGCGCGACCTGCGCGCTGCGGATCGCCGAGAAGGAACTCGCCGATGTCGTGATCGTGGACATCATGGAAGGCGTGCCCCAAG
Organism: Bryobacterales bacterium; assembly: GCA_039812845.1. Lineage (GTDB taxonomy): Bacteria > Acidobacteriota > Terriglobia > Bryobacterales > Bryobacteraceae > JACTMJ01. Next base: position 15,643 of record JBDIBK010000022.1, on the reverse strand, counting down.
GCAAGGCGCTCGATCTGATGCAATCCGGACCCGTTCAGGGCTACGATTGCACCCTCACCGGCGCAAACGATTACGAACCCACCGCCAATTCCGATGTCGTCGTGATCACGGCCGGCTTCCCCCGCAAGCCCGGCATGAGCCGCGACGATCTGCTGATGGCGAACTACGAGGTGGTGAAAGGCGCCGCGGAGCAGATCGCGAAGTATTCTCCAAACGCGATCATCATCGTGGTGACGAACCCCCTCGACGCCATGTGCTGGACCGCCTGGAAGGCCACCGGATTCTCAAAGAACCGCGTGATCGGCATGGCCGGTATCCTCGACACTGCCCGCTTCCGCACCTTCATCTCCATGGAACTCGGCGTTTCGATGGAGAACGTGGTTGCCATGGTGCTTGGTGGCCACGGCGACACCATGGTCCCGATGCTTCGCTATTCCAGCGTGTCCGGCATCCCGCTCACGGATCTGATTCCCGCCGACCGCCTGGAGGAAATCGTCGTTCGCACTCGCAACGGCGGAGCGGAGATCGTGAAACTGCTCAAGACCGGAAGCGCGTTCTACGCACCGGCCGCCGGAGCGGTGGAAATGGTGGAATCGATCCTGAGAGACAAGAAGAAAGTGGTGCCCTGCGCCGCCCTGCTCGAAGGCGAGTATGGCTACAACGGCCTCTTCGTCGGGGTGCCCGTGAAACTCGGCTCGAACGGCATCGAGAAGATCTACGAACTCAACCTCAACGATGCGGAGAAGGCCATGCTCAAAGTGAGCGCCGACGCCGTCGATGAACTCATCAAGGTATTGCAGTCCAAGGGCGCATAAGCGCTCCGGCTGTGCCCAGATCGGAGGGCGGGCGGCTGCGACGGCAGCCGCCCGCTTTGCGTTTGGCGACGCTGCGTTTAGGATTGAAGAGTCCCCGCCATGTCCAGATCAGCCAAGCGCTTATTAAACGGTGCCGGGTCCGGCTCGATTCCGTTCGCCCACGGCAGCGTTCTGCCCGAAATTAGCTCCAATTTCACCGCCTTTCGCCTGGAGGCGCGCCCATCCAAAATTCACCGCTGGGGCGTCTACGCCCTGGAGCGGATTCCCAAGGGACGGAAAGTGATTGAATACACCGGCGAAAAGATTTCCCGCCGCGAAGCCAAGCGCCGCGGCGACGAACGGGACCTGCACTATCTGTTTACGCTGAACAGTTACTGGTCTATCGACGGTTCCGTCGGCGGCAGCGGCGCGGAATTCATCAACCACTCCTGCGCCCCGAACGTCTACGCCAGGATCGTCCGGAACCATATCCTCTACATCGCGAAGCGGACCATCGAACCCGGCGAGGAACTGCTGATCGATTACCGCTTCGAAAAGGACATGGAGACGGTCCCGTGCAGTTGCGGCGCGCACAACTGCCGGGGCACGATCAACCTGCTCGAATAGTTCGCATCCGTTTCGGCAAGCGCCGGGAAACGGCGGTTGCGAACGCAGCCGGCGCGCGCACAGCACCACCCTCCCTCGCACGCGCAAGTGCCGCCCGAGCCGCCCCGGTTTCCCGGCTTCACGATCTCACCCGATGCGCGGCCGCTGACCCTACCGAAAACCGGCCGTCGTGCTGACCTGCCACTGGTGGTACGCGATCATGCCAACGATCACGATTCCATACAGGAATACAACAATCGTCAGAATCTTCCCCCACCGCTCCGCAAGGTCGCTGCGGCGGGATTGGGCGATCTGCGCTTCCACCAGCTTGTCTTCCTCCGAGCCGATATGCAGACTCTCGTCCGTGTGGATATCGAGGGACTTCTTGTAGATGGCAAGGGCAATGACAATCAGGGTCAGGACCACCCACGGGATGGCCAATTGAATGATGTTATCCGGCATCGCAATCCTCCTTTCCGACTCCCGCCACAATGCCGCCGGAAGCTTCAAGAGGCCGATGGCGGGGAACCGGCCTGGAAGCCACGATCCACCCAAATTTTCCGGCCGCCGGGAACTTCCCCTTCGGGAGCCCCCAACCGGCAGCCACCGCGCATGCCCCGCAACTTCGTTCCCGGAACTCCCGACGGCGTCGAAACCGGGAGACGTTGCCGCATCGCTAATTCCATACTCTCATATCTTAATTTGCGAGGCTAGCGGGATCCCGGCCGCCAGTTCCATCCCCTGCTCGTCAAACCGAAAAAACCTCCCCGCGCCGAATGGCCGCGCCGCCGTGTCGCGTCATCCCTTGCTCTTCAGCGCCGTTCTGATCTAATGATGATGAAACTTTCCACGGCGGACTGCGTTATTTCAAGGGAACGCCGGGCTTCGAGTTCGAAACGCCTCACCAGGTTAAGTTCCGCGCACTGAAAGAGAGAAATAATGTACAGAACACCCTTGCTTGCATGCCTCCTTCTTGCACTCGGTGTGGCGATTGCTCCACTCGCTACACTGGGACAAGTGAAAGACATCGACATTCCCCATAAGAAATTCGTGCTGAAAAACGGCCTTACCCTCCTTGTACATGAGGATCGAAAGGCGCCCATTGTTGCGGTGAATGTGTGGTATCACGTGGGCTCAAAGAATGAGAAACCGGGCAAGACCGGTTTCGCCCACCTTTTCGAACACCTCATGTTCAACGGCAGCGAGAATTTCAACGACGATTATTTTCAGGCGCTGGGTCCACTGGGGGCCACGGATCTGAACGGCACCACGAACGTGGACCGCACGAATTACTTCCAGAACGTGCCCACGTCCGCGCTCGATACCGTGCTCTTTCTTGAAAGCGACCGCATGGGCCACCTGCTCGGGGCCATCGATCAGGCGAAACTCGACGAACAGCGCGGCGTGGTGCAGAACGAGAAGCGGCAGGGGGAGAACCAGCCCTACGGAAAGACCTTCGACCTGATCACGACGAACACCTATCCGGCGGGGCATCCGTATTCCTGGACCACGATCGGTTCCATGGAAGACCTGAATGCCGCATCCCTTGACGACGTGAAAGAGTGGTTCAAAACCTATTACGGCGCGGCGAACGCGGTGATCGCCATCGCCGGAGATATCGACGCCGAAACCGCCAGGGCCAAGGTGGAGAAGTACTTCGGCGACATCCCCTCCGGCGGACCGGTCACCCGCCAGGAAACGTGGATCGCCCCGATGACCGGCGAGCACCGCCAGGTGACCCAGGACCGTGTGCCGCAGGCCCGCATCCTGATGGTCTGGAACATTCCGGAGTACAAGTCCAGGGAAGCGGTGCATCTGGATTTGCTTTCCGACGTGCTTGGCGCCGGCAAGACCTCCCGTTTCTACAAGCGGCTGGTTTATCAGGACCAGATTGCCACCAACGCGAGCGCGTCCGTATGGCTCAAGGAGATCGGCGGTCAGTTGATCGTGCAGGCCGACGCCCGCCCCGGCGTGGACCTCGCCAGAGTGGAGAAGGCGCTTCGCGAGGAGCTAGCCGCGGTTTTGGCCGATGGCCCGACCAGCCAGGAGATGGAGCGCGTGCGGACCCAGAACGAAGCCGCCTTCGTGCGCGGGATCGAGCGCATCGGGGGCTTCGGCGGCAAGAGCGACATTCTGGCCTCCAATGAGGTTTATGCCGGTGACGCGAACTTTTACAAGACGCGGCTGCAGTGGGTGCGGGAATCGACCGCAGCGGATCTGAAGCGCGCGGCCAATCGCTGGCTTTCCGACGGGGTATTCCTTCTCGAAGTCCATCCATTCCCCACGTTTGAGACCGTGAGCGGCGTTGACCGTTCGAAAGTGCCGGCGCCCGGCGCTCCTCCGGATCTGAAAATGCCGGCGTTCGAACGGGCCGAGCTTTCGAACGGCTTGAAAATCATGCTGGCGGAGCGCCACGAGACGCCCATCGTGGACTTCTCCCTGGTGCTCAACTCCGGCCACGCCTCCGATGTCAACGCCATCCCCGGCACGGCCAAGCTCAGCATGCAGATGCTCGACGAAGGCACGGCCACTCTGGGCGCGCTCGAACTCAGCGACGCGCTGGCCATGCTCGGGGCGGAACTCCATACGGGTTCCGATCTCGATTCGGTGAGCGTTTCGCTCTCCGCGCTCACGAAGAACCTTGACCCGTCGCTCAAGCTGTTCAGCGAGGTCGTGCTGACGCCCGCGTTCTCCGATAAGGAGTTCCCGCGTGTCCAGAAATTGCAGCTCGATGCCATCCGCCATGAGAAGGCCAGCCCGACCTCCGCGGCGCTGCGCGTGTTTCCCGCTTTTCTCTACGGCGCGAAGCATCCTTACGGCAACCCTTACAGCGGGAATGGCTCCGAAGCCTCGGTGATGAAGATTGGAATCGCGGATCTCAGGAAATTCCATCAAACGTGGTTCAAACCGAACAACGCCACCTTGCTGGTGGTGGGCGACACCACCATGGCGGCGATTCGGCCCAAACTCGAAGCACTCTTCGGCGCGTGGAAGCGGGGCGATGTGCCGAAGATTTCGGTGCCGAGGGTCGAACGTTCCGCGAAGGCGCGGGTCTTCCTGATCGACAAGCCAGGAGCGGAGCAGAGCGTCATCATCGCCGGGCATGTGGCTCCGCCCACGAACAACCCGCAAGAACCGGCGATCAATGCGCTCAATGCCGCGCTCGGCGGGATGTTCACCTCCCGCATCAACATGAATCTTCGCGAAGACAAGCACTGGAGCTACGGCGCGCGCACGTTGTTCCTCGATGCGGAGAATCAGCGGCCATTCATCGTGCTGACATCGGTCCAGACCGATAAGACGAGTGAATCCCTGGGGGAAATTCAAAAGGAATTAACCGGTGTGGTGGGAGACCGGCCAATCACCGCGGAGGAACTTGACAAGGCAAAGAGCAGCCTCACCCTGACGCTGCCCGGTTCGCGCGAGACCCGCTACGCGCTGGGCACGGATATGGAACGCATCGTTACCTATGGGCTGCCGGACGATTACTTTGTAACTTATCCAGCAAAGGTCCGCGCGCTCACTCCCGCCGTCATCGCCGACACCGCGAAGACGATTCTTTACCCCGGCAGTGTCACCTGGGTGGTGGTAGGCGATCTGGCGAAGATCAAGGAGAAGGTGGAGGCTCTTGGATTGGGGCCCGTTTCCGTTGTGCCGGCCGAACCTGGCTTGGCTGCGGAGAAATAGTCGGTTCGCGCGGTCCGCTTTCCCGCCAACGAAAAAGAAAAACGGGCAATCCGGCCGTCCGGATTGCCCGTTCTCCATTAAGAGGAAAGGCGCAGGCTGTTTCGCGCTGAGCGCAGCCGCTCTATTTGTGGTGCTGCTTCCGTCGCCGGAACGCTCCCAGAAGAAGCAGCCCAGCGCCGAACATGGCAAAGGTAGCCGGTTCGGGGGTTTCCATATCCGGCACGCCGTTTGGAATCGCCATCCCGAAGATGTCCTGCTGGGTCGGGTTGGTGAGCGCGTAAAGGTACCGCGGCTTGGGCCCGGTCCCGTCAAGCGCATTCAGCATGTTCTGGGCGACATCCAGCATGGTGGCGATCGAGCCATTCCGGAATCGCATGTTGCCGTCCTGGACGTTCAACGATCCCGAGTTCTCTTCCACAATTTCCCAGATCGCAACCTGCATCGCGGCGGCGCGAAGATTGGTGAGCGCGCTGCCCCAGGTGGAATACTCCCGCCCGATCAGTTCCCGCACCAGTTCCGCCTTCACGGAGCCCATTCCCCCGATGCTCGTGGTGCCTCGGGAAAGTGGCTCCACTTCCCAGGTGTAGCTCTGGCCCAGGGAAATGCTCTCCCGCGGTTCGATGCAGAAAGTAACGAAATTCACCGGATCCGGCAGCAGTTCAATCGCCGACGTGCCGCCAGTCCGCTTCATTTTGATATTGCCGGCATAGTCCCCCGCCCACGTCGCTCCGGAATCCAGGCTTACGTCCACTTGCCCGTAGGAAATCAAACTCACTACCGTGGCCTGAATCGTTCCCGCGCTTGCACTCCGCGTTCCCACGGCGAGCATTGCGCCGAACAGGATCGCGATGACGATCATTCTTTTCATGTTCACTTCAGCCTTCCTTCTTTCCATCTCCACCTGGGACTCCCCGTTTGGGGAGGATCCCTTCCGGCTTGCCCCCATATTGGGGTAGTGAAAAACCTAAGTCAATGAAACTAAATGCCTTAGTACGTAGTACGCGGGGACTAATCTCCTGGCACTTCGGGCTATATTTTTAGCAGTCTGTATAAAATGGCGGAAGCAGTGAAGCCGACCCTCTCATTGCAATACCCTCAAATGGGGGTATCGAATTCGACGGGGTCAGAAACGAGCGGCGGGGCCTTCTAGTAAGTTCCCCTAGTACCAACGCAGTACGTTCCCGATGTGTCCGGATTCGTGAAGTATCGATTTTGGGCACTCGGCGAAGGCGTCGGGACTAGTACGAAGTGAGGCTTCGCGAGGAGATGCGGGACGGGAAGCGGCGGCCCGGGGTCGGGAATCGGCCTAGGCAAAGGAGCCGTGCTTCAGTTCCGCCGCAAGGATTCGACGCGGCCGAAGGCCAGGGTATCCACAACCAGCGTCTCCTCCAGCAACCGCTCCTGCGAATCGAGCAGAATGCGCAGGCGGAAACGCGGGTACGGTTCCGGCGCGAGAATGAGGTCCTGCATCACCGCTTCGTGCGCCCCGGCGGGGAAATCGGCGGGAAACACCGTCCAGTGCGGCATTCGCAGGCGGCCGGAAAGCTGCTGATACCAGGCGCTTTGGAATTGCGCCACCTGCCACACCGGGCGGTTCTGGCGCTTCAGCAATTGCGCCTGGGTGGCGTCGTAATCCTCCCCGACGAAGTAGTCGATGTTTGCGAACTGGGTGTCCGTCTCGACGACGCAGCGCACCCGCACGAGGCTATACATATCCGGGAAGCAGCCTTCGCGCAGCGGCACTTCCCCGCCATAGCTATAGTTCGCTATCACGCTGATCGCCTCCGCGCGATTGGCGGCGCGGTAACCCACGTAGCCGACGCTCAGAAGCAGGACGACGAAGGCAAAACCGCGCCCGGCAACCTGGCGAATGCCCATCTCGATGTTTACGAGGTGGCTGATCCACGGCCAGAAGGCGTAGCCAAGAAGAAGCAGGAAGAGCCAGGGATCAAACCAGGGCAGAATGTCCAGATGCTGCCATGCCCGGTCAAACGGATAGAGCAACTGGATGCTGTCGACGCCCATTACGTCAAGCGTCAGCCGCAGCCCGAGGCCCGCAAGCGCGAGCAGCCATAAGCGCCGAAAGGAGACGGGCTTTCGCGCGCGCAGCAGCAACAGCGCGGCCAGCCCGGCGGCCAGCAGCGGGGCAACGGCCAGCGAGTGAAGCGGCCCCCCCACAAACGTGACGAGATTCGCCCAGGAAAAGGGCACGCTCAGATAATCGAGGTCGGGCAGGTTTGCGCCAAGAATCAGCGCCGCTTCGCCACGCCGCGAAAGCCGACCCAGGCCGGTGCGGCTGAGGGCGAAAGCGGCGAGGGAATTGGTTACTGGGTCCATGGCGCGTTCACGCCGCCCACTGGCGCGCGCCCTGCAGATAGCCGGGGGGAGCCAGCAGGTTCAGCGCATCCGGCTCCACGGTGATGGTGGCGGGCAAGAGGCCCACGTGCTCCCCATCCACCTGAAGATGCACGGGCTCGCCGTCGGCGGAGCGCAGATCGAGCTGGCGCGTGCGCAGCACGGTGATCCGGTCCGCGGCGTCGAGCCGGCCCGAGACGATCGAGAAGAGATGCGCGAGGTACGTGGCTGTCAGCCTGCCTTCAAAGAGGATCGCTTCGATGTCCTGGTCGGTAATGTGAATGCTGGGGGCGATGTTGATATCTCCCCCATAGTTTCGCACCCGGCTCGCCAGGCAGAACGACACTTGATGCGTGGAACCGTTCACCGTCACCAGCATCTGCTCCAGATTGCGCCCGATCTGGGAGAAGCCCGCCACCCAGTAGGCCAGCTTGCCCAGCCTGCGCTTCATGCCCTGGCTCACCGCATGCACCATGCGCGCGTCGAAACCGGCGCCGGCCATCATCAGAAAGTAGCGCTCCCCTTCGCCGGTCGTCACCCGGCCCACCGGAATGCGCACCGCCTGCAAATGCGGAATCGCGGCAAGAGCCTTTTGCCAAGTTCCGATGCGCATCTCATTGGCGAGCACATTCGCCGTTCCCGCTGGGAGCACGCCGAAGGCGGCGTTCGTGTGAACAAGGCCGTTCATCACTTCATTGATGGTGCCGTCGCCGCCCGCCACCAGGATCGTGTCGACCCCCTCCCGATCCACCAGATCGCGCGCGATCGCCCCGCCGGTCCCTGGGCCTGTGGTGGAGACCAGCTCCGCGTGGATGCCGGTTCGCCGCAATTGTTCCATCGCGCGATCGAGCAGCCGTTGCCCGTGCCGGCGCAGCGCTCCCGCTTCCGGGTTGTAGATCAGCCTCGCGTTTTGCGTCAAATTGCCCTCAAAGCAGTGAGAAACTCAGGTTAGAACCTGTCTATCACAATTGTTATGACCCCGGATGCCGACCTTCAGGAAATCGAACGCCTTCGCGAAGAACTCCGCAAGCACGAACACCAATACTATGTGCTCGATCAGCCGCTGATCTCCGACGCCGAATACGACGGGATGATGCGCCGCCTAGAGAGCCTGGAACTTGCCCACCCCGAAACGCGATCACCCGATTCTCCCACGCAGCGGGTTGGCGGAACGCCGCGAACGGGCACCGAGACCGTAGCCCACAGTTCGCCGATGCTGAGCCTCGAGAATGCCCTGAACGAAGAAGAGCTCGCCGCGTTTGACCGCCGCGTGCGGGAATTGCTGCAGACGGAAAGCGGCGGCCAGCCCCCCTTGCGCTACGTGGCGGAACTGAAGCTCGATGGCCTCTCCCTGGCCGTCCGCTACCGGGAGGGGCATCTGGCCGTAGCCATCACGCGCGGGGATGGCCGCGAAGGGGAGGTGGTGACGGAGAACGCCCGCACCATTCGTTCGCTGCCTCTGCGCATCGCCGAAGAGTTCCCCGGCCTGGAAGCGCGCGGCGAAGTCGTCATGCCGCGGGCCGCCTTTGAGGCGCTGAACCATCAGCGGGAAGCCGAGGGGCTCAGCCTGTTCGCCAACCCGCGCAACGCCGCGGCCGGGACGCTCCGCATGCTGGACGCCCGCGTGACCGCCTCGCGCCGCCTCGATTACTACGCCTATTATCTCCTGCACAACGGCGAGTTCGCGCTCGACAGCCAATGGGAAAGCCTAAACACGCTCAGCCGGCTGGGCTTCAAAGTGAATCCGCATCGCCGCTTGTGCCAGAACCTGGAAGAGCTGCTGGCCGTGATTCGGGAATGGGAAGCGCAGCGCGAGCGGCTGCCCTATGAAATCGACGGTGTGGTGGTGAAAGTGGATTCCCGCCAACAGCAAGAGACCCTGGGCTCCACGGCGAAGGCCCCCCGCTGGGCGATCGCCTTCAAATACGCGGCTTCGCAGGTGGAGACCGTGCTCGAACAGATCACGGTGCAGGTGGGCCGAACCGGCGCGCTCACGCCCGTTGCGAATCTGCGCCCGGTGGTGGTGAGCGGGGTCACCGTCTCTCGCGCCACGCTCCACAACATGGATGAGGTGGAACGGCTCGGTGTGGCCGAAGGGGATACGGTGCTCATCGAACGCAGCGGCGACGTGATCCCGAAAGTGCTGCGCGTCGTGAAGCGGGGGGAGAACCGCCGCTTCTTCGTGATGCCTTCCGTGTGCCCCGAATGCGGCGGGAACGTCGTGCGCGAACCGGGCGAGGTCGCCTATCGCTGCGTGAACGCAAACTGCCCGGCGAAGATTCGCGAGACGCTGCTGCATTTCGCCTCGCGCCCCGTGATGGATATCGACGGCCTGGGCGATGCCATCGTCGATCAGTTGCTGGCGCGGGGGCTCGTGAGCAATCCGGCCGATTTGTACAAGCTCAGCGTGGAACAGATCGAGGTGCTGGACCGCATGGGCCGCAAGTCCGCGGAGAACCTGGTGGAAGCGATCGACGGCTCCCGAATGCAGCCGCTGCCCAGGGTCATCAGCGCGCTCGGCATCCGCTTCGTGGGCGAACGCACCGCACAGTTGCTGGCGGCCGCCTTCCCCGATATGGATCGATTGATGGAGGCGTCGGAAGAGGAGCTGCAGCAGGCCGAAGAGATTGGCCCCAAAGTGGCCCGCTGCATCCGGGATTATTTCGCCGACGCGCGCAACCGGGAATTCGTGGAGCAACTGCGCGCGGCGGGCCTGCAATTCCGCTACAGCGGCCCCGCCCCCGCCGCGACCGTGGAAGGCATTGCCGGCAAAGTCTTCGTGCTCACCGGCACCCTGCCCTCCCTCTCGCGGGAAGAAGCGAAACGGCGCATCGAAGCGGTGGGGGGCAAGGTCACCGGCTCCGTGAGCAAGAAGACGGACTTCGTGCTGGCCGGGGCGGAAGCGGGCTCGAAGCTGGAGAAGGCGCTCGCGCTCGGCATTCCGGTGATCGACGAAGCCGAGTTCCTTTCGATGCTGGGCGAGACGCCGCCGTCCGCCTGAGCCGCCGGTTAGACCGCGTCCGGTTCCGGCCGCTGCCAGGGCTTGCGATACTCGCGGCGCAGCAATGCGCTGGCTTGCGCGCTGTTGGTTACTTCCCGTAGCGCCGGGTTGTAGCGCAGGGTCTCGCCGGTCTGCATCGCCAGGTTCGCCAGGATGCAGCTCGCCGTCGAAATGTGGCCTTCTTCGATATCGGCCACCGGCCTGCCGCGCTTCTCGATGGCGGCGAGAAAATCGAGCATGTGCAAGCGGGTGGCGGGCGCGGCATTCAGCTCAATATTCGCTTCCTTGAGATCTTCCGGATACTTCTCCCGCTCATACAGACAATCGAAATGAATCGTCTTCCCCGCCGGGTCGACGGGAATGAAATCGGCGCGCATCGTGCTGGCTTTCAGCACGCCCTTTTCTCCGTGAAGAAAGAGCGCCCACGGATAGTCCGGATCCGGGGCCACTCCCCAGCTCCGGTGCTGCCACACCGCATTTAACTCGGGATACTCGAAGACCGCCGTCTGCGTGTCGGTGATGTTGGACTTCCCGCCCTTCTGCACGTAGATGCCGCCCGTTGAACGGATTCGCTCCGGCCATCCCAGCTTCAGCATCCACCGCACCGTATCGAACATGTGGACGCACATATCGCCCATGATGCCGTTGCCGTACTCGGTGAACGTGCGCCACCAGCGCAGGTGCGGGAGCCCGTCGTAGGGGCGGAGCGGCGCGGGGCCGGTCCACATCTCATAGTCGAGATAGTCCGGCACGGGCTCGAGCGGAGGGTTGCCGTTGGCCCGCATTGGAAAATAGCAGCACATATCCACATGGCCCACCTTGCCGAGCAGGCCTGTGTCCACGATCTGTTTCTTCGCCTCAATGAGATGCGGAGTGCTCTTGCGCTGGGTGCCGATCTGCACCACCCGTTGATGCTTTCGCGCCGCCGCCAGGATGGCTTCGCCTTCCATCACATCCCGGCTGATGGGTTTCTGCAGGTAGACATCCGCGCCGGATTGGATGGCGGCGATCGCGTGCAGCGCGTGCCAATGGTCCGGGCTCCCGACAAGCACGATGTCGAGGTCTCGTTCCTTGAGCATCTCGCGGTAGTCGCCATAGGTGCGCGGCCGACGCCTGGAGGCCTGGCGTTCGCTCGCCATCGCCGCCGCGCCTTCCAGCATCCGTTTGTCCGGGTCGCAGATGGAGACGATCTCGATGGGTGCCACCTGCGCCAGCCGCCACAGATCGCTCTTGCCATACCAGCCCGCGCCAATCAGCCCCACGCGGCGCTTCTTCGCATTCACGATATCGGGGCCGTCCTGGCCCAGGGCGGAGAGCGAAAGCAACCCGGCGGCCGACTGCAGAAAGCGGCGGCGGGCAATCGAAAAGACGAGTGGAATGGGTGCGGGCATGGGGAAAGACTCCTCTTGGCGCTCGGAACGTCCATCGTATCCCAAAATTCTCTTGCTTCCCTCTCCCTTCGGCATGATAGCTTCTATCGTGGAGATTCATGCGCGGGAGATGTGAATGGCGGTACCGCCGGGGGAAATCGCTCGCGGGATGGCAGTGGGCCGCTCTCGGGTGTGCCATCCTCGCTTCCGCCGCGACATCGCGATTCCCAATAGGACCATGCAAGGGGACTTCCGGTGCTGGAATTGTTTGAAGTGCGCGTGAACTCGAAAGCCTTGCTCGTGGACGCCCAAACGACGGTGGCGGTGGCGATCCTGAGGGCCGGCATCCTCAGCTTTCGCAGGTCCGTGAGCGGAGAGTGCCGAGGCGCTTTTTGCGGCGTGGGGATTTGCGCGGAGTGCCGCGCCACCGTCAACGGCGTCCCGGACCGCTACACTTGCCAGCAACTGTGCCGGCCCGGAATGGTGATTCAGACGGAAAAGTGCCCCTGTGGAGAGGGCCCGCAATGAGCGCCAACAGTCGCGATGGAGCCAGCGCCTCGGATGTCACCAGGGTGGCGGTGGTTGGCGCGGGGCCAGCCGGGATGCAGGCAGCCTGGACGGCGGCCGGTTCCGGCGCGAGAGTGACGCTCATCGACGCCAACCCCTCTCTTGGCGGCGAAATCTGGCGCGGCGAACAGAGCGAATCCCGAACCGGAACGCGGCTCTTTGAGAGAATCCGAAAGTCGAACATTCGCCTTCTCTCCAGTTGCCAAGTCGTGGATGCGCCGCGACCGGGAACCCTGCTCTGCAGTGCCAACGGCGAGCCGGAGTGGGTGGAGTATGACCGCCTGGTGATCGCCACCGGCGCGCGCGAACGCTTCCTGCCCTTTCCCGGCTGGACCCTTCCCAACGTCTATGGCGCGGGCGGGCTGCAGGCGATGGCCCGAGGCGGACTCGACCTCAAAGGCAAGCGCGTCGTGATTTGCGGCACGGGTCCGCTCCTCTTGAGAGTGGCGGCGAGCCTGCGGGAGCGGGGCGCGGAGCTGCCCCTCGTCGCCGAACAGGTTCCATTCGCCCGCCTCCTTCGCTCCGCCTGGAGCCTCCGCCACATCCCTTCGAAAATCGCGGACGCCCTCTGGCTGGGGAGAAAACTTCTTGGCGCGGGCTTCCGCAGCGGTTGCTATCCCGTCCGGGCGCACGGGCTGGACCGTCTGCTCTCCGTCACCCTCCGCAACGGCACGCAGGAGTGGAACGTCCGCTGCGATTACCTCGCTTGCGGCTTCGGGCTTGTTCCCAACGCAGAACTCCCGCTGCTGCTCGGCTGCCGCATGGACGCGGGGTTCGTGGCGGTCGACGATTGGCAGGAGACTTCCGTGCCGGGGGTGTATTGTGCCGGCGAAGTCGCGGGCATTGGCGGAGCGGAAAAGGCGCTGGCGGAAGGCACCATCGCCGGGCTCGCCGCCAGCCACGCGAAAGACGCCCCCGGGTTGCGGGAACACGCCGCACCCTGGTTTCGGGAACGCGCGCGATATCGCCGCTTCGCTTCCGCCCTGGCCGCCTGCTACTCGCTTCGGCCGGAACTGCGCTCCATCGCAACGCCGGAGACCATCGTCTGCCGCTGTGAGGATGTCCGCATGGAGCAGCTTGCCGCACACAGCTCCTGGCACGAGGCGAAACGGCACACGCGGCTCGGGGCGGGCCATTGCCAGGGACGCGTGTGTGGCGCGGCGGTCGAGATCCTGAAGGGCTGGCCGATGGAATCCGCGCGCACCCCACTATTTCCGGTAAGTGAGCGCTTCCTGGAGTGCGCCGGCCCGTGCGGCGGCGAAGCGGCGGTCCCAGAGCAAAATCATTCGAAACAATCGGCGCGGGCCGGGCATCCAATGGGGCGTGCCAGCGCGGCTGGCTGTGAATAGCGTTGGCATCAGACTAAAGGAAAACAATATGAAAAGGTTTCTTGGAGTGGCGTTTGTCTTCTTGCTGGCCGTTGGCGGGTTGTTTGCCCAGACGGAAGAGCAGAAGCGTTTGAATGAGGCGACCGATGTGCTGAACATCCTCCTGCAAGGGGGAGACCAGGCGATTCCCCAGGATCTGCTCGATAAGAGCGAGTGCGTTGTGCTGATCCCCGGCATGATCAAGGGGGCATTCATTGTGGGCGGCCAGTACGGCCGCGGCTTCGTCACTTGCCGCAAGAAGTCCGGCCAGGGATGGTCGGCCCCAGGAGCGGTGCGGCTGGAGGGCGGCAGCTTCGGATTTCAGATCGGCGGTCAGGCTACGGACATCATTCTCCTGGTGATGAACCGGAAGGGCGCGGAGAAGATGATGACCAGCAAGTTCACGCTCGGTGGCGATGCCTCCGTCGCGGCGGGCCCCGTGGGGCGCACTTCCACGGCCGAAACCGATGCCCTGCTGCGCGCTGAGATTCTTTCCTGGTCACGCTCTCGCGGTGTCTTCGCCGGTATCTCCCTGAAAGGCTCCACCCTCCGCGAAGACAACACGGCCATTGAAGCCTTGTACGGCAAGAAATACCGCAACCGGGATATCGTTGCCAGCGGCCTCGCCGTTCCAGCGGCAGCCCAGCCGCTGATTGCGGCGCTGAACAAGTACTCCTCCCGCAAGAGCAAGTAACCGCGGATTCACGCCGGAAGCGCTGCCCGCCGGGGCATCGCTTCCGGTCCCCTTCCATCTCTCGGTTCGAGCTATTCCACCGCTGCGGCCGGTTCCCCGGTCGGGATGCTTCTGGCGGCATCGCTTACGTAGGTAATGCGATCGTCAACCAGGAACTCTTCCCACCCCAGTGTGGGCGCGGACGCCACCGCGTTGCCGTGCTCCCAGAGCGACACCTGAAAGCGGAGCACCTCCCCGAGTCGCATGCCCAGCCCGCCGAGAGGAAGGCGCAGATCGGCCACGTCATCCACCACGGCAAGCGCGTTCTCCGGTTCCCGGAAGGAGGAGGGCACCGCCAGCCTCGTTTCCAGCCGCGTTTCCCCTTCCGCGGAAACGGAGATGCGGAACCACGAAACCATCTGCTCCCCATCCCTGGCGTGCATCACTCCCTGCAATTCGAAATGCCGCAGCATTTCCCTGGCTGGCACCGGCAGGGCCACGCGGAAGTAGGCGTGAATGCTGTCCGCCCCGAAATAGACGCCGCTCAATCGCCGCAGGACGTCTCTCGTGCAGCCGTCTTCCTCGCGGTTCCGGAAGAAGCCGGAGCCGCTCCAGGAATGGTAGGAACTCGCCTTGCCGTCGAGAACCGGCGAAATCTCCTGGCTGGGGCCGATGGAGGTCACCTTCACTTCGCAGGGAAGCAGCGGATCCTGGAACCAGGGCGGGCGGGGGACATCCAGGCGGCGGCAAACACAATCGAGATGCGCGCGGAACAGGTCTTCGGTCTTGCGCTGCGTAAACGCATCCAGGCCCTTCTCCATGGCCGCCATCCACTCCGCGCTTTCGAGCACCAGCACGGAAGCCCTCGCGTCGGTGAGCCGTTCGGGGGAGAGCGTCTTCCAGGCCCGGACGTTCTGGAACTGTTCGCGGGCGTATTTCAAGGTTTTCCAATAGATCGGCTTTGCCTCTTCACTCCAGGCGGCGAAGCCGCGCGCGCGCCGGGAGAATCCGCGAACGGCATCGAGCGTGCGCTGAGGCATGGCGGGAATCGCATCCTTCAGCGTGGAGCCACGCACCGGAACCGAAGCGCCTTCGGGCTGCACTCCCGACATCCGCGAAAGCACCCCTCGCCAGAAGGCCTTCCGCTCGGCAATATCGCCTGGCCCATCCGTCGAGAGGTCGATTTCGAACGTCAGCGCGGCATCGTCCTCCGGGCATTCCAG
>JBDIBK010000021.1:0-40512 GCA_039812845.1 Bryobacterales bacterium | reverse complement strand
CCGTCGTAAAGCGTGATCTCCGTGTCGCTTTGGCAACTCGCCACACGGCGGGCATGCCAGATGCCGGAAGACAATTTGAAATTGATGCCGGGCATGAGCGCCGCCGAAATCGCCGGGCCGGGACGGCCTCCACAGAAAATCAACAGATTCGTGCCCACACCGTAAATCTTGGTGCCGTCGCCCAAGGGATTCGACGTATAGACCGTTCCCAATCGCGGAACCCCGTATAGCGGATTCTGCTCATACTCCGGCTGCCATCCGTAGCCATCCGTGCGGTTGATGGCATACCTTTCCCAATTCGCTCGCGCCATGGTTACGTGACGGTCGTCAAGCCACTCCCAATCGCTCGCCCCCAAGACCTTCGACGGCCCCAGCAGCGCGTATAGCCGTTCATCTGGGTAGATCACTACGCCGTTGTCGTCGTAGGCGACCGCGCCGACTTCTCGGTCGCTGATCGTTTCTCTGCCCTCCTGATCCCGCACACGCAGCCGGAATTTGTAGGGTCCGAAAACAAGTCCCGTGAGCGTTGGCGTGCAGCTATTGCGATTGTCGAAAATGGCGTCGCTCGGGCCTTCCAACTGTTGCCAAAAGCATGCTACCTGTGCGGAGACGTCCGACATGGAATAACTGGATGTCCCATCCAGCTTGCTCGGATGCCCGGCACGCAATGGGCGAAATGGTGCCCAGAATGGAGTATTCTCCGATTTCAAAGACGCAACGACCGTCACCGCCGGTGAAGCGGTGAATGACAAAGCTCCCACGTTCAGGTTGCGGCCATTGCCGCTGCTGTCATTCGCGTTTCCGTCGAACTTCCAAGCGGCCCATGCGCCCGCGTTGTCCGCCGTTGCTGGCGGCTTCGATCCCAGCGGAACCGTGGAAGTAAACACGCGCAGGAACGCCAGTTGCGTATCGCCGTTTCCGAACAGCGCCGCGCCCGTGTAATTCCAGGTCTGCATGGAAGTCGTGTAGTCGGTCTTCACGGTGTAATTCCCGCCGTCCACGTCCCATATCTCGCATTGGTGTACGGGCGATCCGCCGTTGTACAGCCTCTGAAGCCGAAAAACGAAACTGGTTCTGGAGAACGGGACGATGCACTCGATGTTTCCCGTCTCCCGTTGAAAGGTCAGGAAGAACCCGGTTGGCGGAACGTAGTCTACCCGGAAACCTACGCCAGTTAGAACGACAAGGGACTTGGTGCTTGCCGGCGGGTTCACGTCGTGAAAGTACCCCTCGACACGGATGTCCGACGTGGCCGGGATATTGTCAAGGCCGCTGTCTACTTGCAGGTCCGTGCCCGCCATCCGGAGAGATTGCCCGCCCAGTGCGGACAGCGTCAGCAATGCAGCGAAACTGATTGCAGGAACGACCCCGCACAAGATTGACCGACCCGTGAATGATGATAAATGCATACTGCGTCCTCTCTTGGTTTCGGTCTAGTACAGGGATCGCCACAGAAAAACGTCCGTATCATCCTTCGCGCATACGGAAACGTCGTCTTTCTGGCCGGTGGCTCCGGCAACGATCCACAAGCGCCCGCGCAGGGCTGCTTCACAGGTGGGCCGAGGGCTCGAAGGCATGCGATGAGGGGAAACAGGAAGCAAGCGAAACACGGCTCCGTCGTACCACAATGGATACAATTGGCCGGCGGAGACGTCGCCAATTCCCGGATCTGAAATGCCGTCTGGCAGCTTAATGGCCACAGCGCCCAAACCATTGATATTTAGTGTCGCGGGACCGCTCGCACCCAGATCCGGAATCCAGTTGATCACCGAACCACGCTGATACGCGCCGAGCGTTGAACCAAGGTCGCAAGCAAATTGCTCGCCTATTGTTCCGCTGGATTCGCACAGCAGCAACTGCCCGGATTGGACGTCCGGCTTCAGCGCGACTGCACCCAAGTTTTCGTTCAAAATGCGGAATCGAACTCCATCGTACCAGATCGAATACAATTCGCCAGCTTTCACCGATCCGGGATGCGGATCGGTCAATCCGTCGGCCAATTTCACGTTCTTCGGCCCGATCAGATCAATATCGAGGGTGGTGGGTCCGCCAGCGGCATCCGCACTTGGACGCCATTGCACAACCATGCCCGGAGTGTAGCTTTCAAGCGCCGGAGAGAGGGAGCACGTGAACTCCGTTCCGGACGCACCAGCGGAGGCGCAATAGTGGGCGGCGCCCGACTGCTGGGATGCCGTTGTTTGGTAACTCGGCGGAACATTCACCGGAAACAATCGGAAGCCGGTTCCGTCGTACCAGAGTGGTTGCATGACTCCCGCGAGGATCTCGCCCGTGGACGGATCGGCGCTCTCCATCATCGTGGTTACCGGCTTTGCGCCGAGCGAATCGATGTTTAGGGTCACCGGCCCTCCGTTCGCCGGGGAATCCGGCACCCAGTAGACCACCATTCCCTCGTGATACTGAGTAAGGGTCGGCGACATCCCGCACGTATATGCATTCGCCGGACCTTGAACGGAATCACATCGCAGCGCCGCGCCGGATTGAAGCTGGGTTTTCGTTAGGACGACCGCCGTGTTTACCGAAGTTTGAATGTCGATCCCGGAGCCCGAATCGGTGATCGCGTTCACGATTCCTCCACCGGGAACGAAGTTCGCTTTGCTTCTCGCCCCAACCAGTGAGCCATTGTTTTCGATTGTCACGTTGGCCGAGCCAGCACTTCCCTGTGGCGACCATTCCCCGCTTGTGTGGCAGACGTACAAGTTGTCTCCAGCCGGTGCGCCTGTGAGGAAATACAGCTCCCCCACCTCGCACGTGACCGGCAATGCAGCGCCGCTCCGAACCGGCTTATCAAACGGAGGCGACAGAAAATTGGTACCTCTCGATTGCCTCTGAATGTCGACCTTCGTTTGAGCGGACGCGAAGAATGCAGCCGCCAGAATGACTCCCCCAACAATTTTCCTCGTCTTCACGCAGTTCCCTCCCTTTCCCTGGATGCTCGCCCTCACCTCTCGCCCGTAAACGGCGTTGCCCGCCGAATCTGTTCATGAGTGGCTGAGGGCCTCACAACGCCTCATCGTAGGAACGGGAATGCGAGTCGGCACTTCCGCGTGACCGTAACTAATTGACTTTGCAACACGTGTATTCGATAAATATAACGTGACAAACCCAGACTCTGGTGAACTTCCAGTAGGGACATTCCCTGAAAGTGTCTACGTGAGCGAGGAAGCCGCGCGGATTGAAATGGAGGACGTGCGCTGGCCTAACGGGGTGTACTGCCCGAAATGCGGCTCGCTGGGGAAATGCTGGCCGATTCGGTCGAGATCCCCCGAAAGCGGGCGCGGGGCGCGACGGGGCCTTTGGAGGTGCTCGCTTTGCAGACGTCAGTTTACGGTTACGGTTGGCACCGCGCTCGAGGATTCGAAATTGCCGCTCCGCAGCGTACTCCGCGGCCTTGCCCATCTGTGCAACAATCCGCCGGAACCAGGCGCGAGGTCACTTCAGGCTGCCATGGGCACAAGCCATCGCACCGCGCTCGCCTTCGCGTCACGAGTGCGGAAAACCTGGGAGGAATCGGCGGCGAACGGGGCAATCGCGCGGGAACGCCAGGATCGCCATCGGCATAGAGGGGCGGCCGTCAAATGGCCTCCGTCGCCCGTTTCGCTGCTTCGGGTTCTACTGGATACGGCGAAGACGAAGCCGTTCTAGGAAGCGCGCGCAACAAGAGTCCGCAACCCTCCTAGAACATGGGCAAGAGTGGGATGGGCGCACCGAGACTTGCAACTCTTCTATTCGAATTGCTTGCGAAACTCGCTCAACTCGGCCCGCACGGAGGCAATCTCCTGGCGAAGATGTTCCACCTCTTCGCGCAGCGCTTCCAGTTCCTCGGTTCGATTCGCTCTGGAACCGCGTCCCAAGGCCGGTGCTGCACTCATCGCCACGGCACTCTCCCCCGATAGTGGATGGGCGCCCGATAGCAGATGGGCGAAACGCGGCTCCTTCGTGCCGGGCAATCGCTCGAGCTCCGCCACTAGCTTGCGTCCATTCAAGTCTCCGAGATCGTTGAGCGCCTCCACCACTTCGTCGAGGGAATGGAATGAATGCATTCGGTCCGTGCGTCCGCGGATCTCCCCCACCGTCTGTGGACCGCGAAGCATCAATACCGTGAGCACGGCGGTTTGCGCGGGATTGAGACGCAGCATGAAAGGCATGTCGTGCTTGAACTTGGGCACACGATGCTCCGCGCCGGAGACGCTTCGGACAAATCCGCGCTCCTTGAGAGATTGCAGGCACCGCTCCACCGTTGAAGCGTCGAACTCCACCACGGGATCGCGGCTGGTTTTCTGGTTGCAAGCGGCCAACAGGGCGTTGAGCGTGAGTGGATAGTTATCGGGAGTGGTGAGTTCCTTTTCCACCAGGCAAGCAAGCACACGAACTTCTTCGGGGGAGAGAACGGGGAGCGAACGATCATTCAATTCCATGGCAACAGTCGAGGCTCGTCCGCGTAGGCCACAGTCTTGGCCAGACAGGACGGCGCAATTTCAGTTTGTCATGCTTCGCCAGATGGGCGTGAACCGCCATTCGAGGTGAGCAGTCGGCGGGCTGGCAAGAATGCGTTCGGCGAGCAAAGAAATCGGGGGCTCGCGCCGCGGAACGGCGAAAGCCCCCGAAGATTGTGAACGTTGGGCGAATGAAGCGCACTTCGCCCAGGCTCTGCTTCTTTACCTACCAGCTAATGCGCCCGCGAAGCTGGATGATTCGCGAACTATTGGCTTGCTGGCTCAGATCCTGCAACCCAGTGGTCGCATTCGGATTCACGTCCACCGGATGGTTGAAGGCGTTGAAGAAGTCGGCGCCAACCTGGAAGTTCGCCGTTTCCGTCAACCGGAAGGACTTCATCAGGGTGATGTCCGCGTTCCATGCGCCCGGACCCTTGAAGAAGTTCCGCGAGTTCCAGTTCACGGTGTCGCCGATGGAAGTAAGACGCGTGGTTCCGTCTTTCATGAGCACGGGCACGCGGTTATCCAGGCCCGGTCCCACCTGCCGCAGCACCCGCTGCGAACGGTCTACCGGGATGAGCGCCTGCAATTTCGCCTGATCGACGTTCGTCGCTTTGGTTACGTCGAAGTCACCTTTGAACCAGAGGCGCTGGCTGCGTCCACCGAAGTTGAGCAGCAAGCGCTGATCTTCGCTGAGGGTGGGGTCTCCGAAGAGATAGCGGCCCGCATCCACGCTCAGCCAGTTTCCGCTTCTCCAATCGCCGATGGCGCTGAGTTGCCAGCCGCCGATAATGGAATCGACCAGACCAGAGGCATTGCCCGCGATGGCGCGGCCCTTGCCAAAGGGCAGATCGAGCAGGCCGTTCCAGCGAACCCGATGCGCCGGGATGTATCCGCTGTTGTAGTACACCAAACGCAGCAGGTCGTCGTAGCTCATATTCGGATTGCCAAGCACCTGATTCTGCTGCGGCACTTGAGCGATGCCGGTTCCCGTGGAGTTGATGTTACCGTTCCCGCTGCTGTAACCGTCCGAATCGCTGGTCGTGAGGGAACGAGTAAAGGCGTAAAAGAACTGGCTCACGAAACCCTTCGAGTAGCGCTTCTCGTATTCGGCCTGGAAGGAGTGCGTGTTCGAGTAGCCGCTGCGGTTGGTTGCGAACAGCGTCCAATCCTTGTTCACGCGCATGAGGTCGCGATTGCTCGGCGGATTCAAACCCGTACGGGTGACGTAGTTGAATTCGCTTTCCCGCTGGTTGAGAGAGTAGCGCTGTTCCAGATCGCGGCCCCGGTCACCCATATAGCTGATCCGGATGGAGCTGTCGGAGAGGAACTGATGCTCAAAGGTGACGTGGATCTTTTGATCGCGCCCATCCTTCCAGTTGCGGCCGTCGAGCACCATGCCCTGTTGCGCGGTCGGCGGCAGAGTCACAATGCCGTTGGTATCCACGATCGCCTTGCCGACATAATCGTCCGCAGCCGGAACATTCTTTACCGCGTAAGTGCCGTCTCCGCCGCGTTCGGACACCGGGTTCGTGTAACGCAGGTTCAGCGGCGGCGTCATGCGCATGGATTGCAGGATCTGCGAGAGCGGCATGGTCCAGAAGTATTCGCCGTAGCTCGCGCGGAGAACGCTGCGGTTCGTGAGTTTGTATGCGAAGCCGATACGTGGTCCGAAATTGTTGTTGTCGGCGCGCACCAGGTTCGACGGCATGCCAACCGAATCCGCCGTCGTCCATGTGAGCCCACGCGCGGCGTAGGATGCCAATTGCGAAGGCAGCGCTCCTGGCAGGGATTCCATCTTGACGTTTCCCGGCGTCACCACCTGGAAGAGCGATCCGATAGTATCCGGATCGATGCCGAGGAATCGATTTTGCTTCTCGGAATAAGGAGACCAACGGTCATAGCGAACACCGAGGTCCAGGGTTAGGCGGTTGGAAACTTTCCAGGTGTCCTGGAAGTAGAGACCCGTTTCATTCTGGCGGAAGTAGAAGTATCCGCGATTGTTCTGGTTGGAGAGGTAGGTGGGCAGTCCGAGAGCCATCGTGGCCATCCCGTCTCCGGTAAAGGGGGCTACGTCGTCGCCGGCAGGCTCGTAGAGTGACGTCCAGGCAGTTTCGAAGGCATCCGAACCCTGCGCTTGCTGCAGTTCGCGCACGTTGTTCTGCTCGTAGCGGAATTTTGCACCCATCTTGAACGTGTGCTTACCGGTGACGAAAGTCAGGTTGTCTTCGAGCACATAGCCGGTCAGATTCTGATCTCCGCGGTTGTCGTTATCCCAGCAGAAGAAGTCCGTACAGATTGTCGGCCATCCGAGCGCGCCGAAAGGATTGGGAAGCCCGAGTTCATTGGCCCAGGCACGATTGTCGGCGAGGGTCCCCGAGCTGTTGGAGTTGCGCTGCATGCCAACGCTGAACTCGTTGACCAAGGTAGGTGTAAAAACGTGGGTCTCCTGCACGGTGGCAGAGTAATTCTTGGCATCCTGCCGGCCGCTTCCGTAAGCGTCCTTCATTCCGAGCGGCGGCGCACCAAAGCGGCCGCCGGATTGGGAGTAGGCCCGATTGGAAACAGTATAGCGGCCCATCAGCATGTCACGGTCCGTGAAGCGGTGATCGCCCCTGGTGGTGAACTTGTAGACGTCGTTGACCCTGGGGTAGGCCGTCTCAAAGTTCGGCGTGATGAACGGATTGACGTTCAGCGTGGGCAGCGGGGTGATCGAGCGCATCGTCTGGTAAATCGGAGCGATGCGGCCGGTTGGAATTTGATTGTTGACAAAGCGCTGCCGGATTCCGTTCGCGTTGGTCGTGAGCGGATCGTAAATGTTGGTCTTTCGGCCCTGCGCATCGAGAAGATTGTCGAAGTTTCCCGCCCACATATCCGCCGTTGGAACTTCCTGCCGGTAGAAGGATTGCTCGCGCTGGCGCAAGCCTTCGTAAGCGGCGAACCAGAATGTGCGGTTGCGGCCATCATAGAACTTGGGGATGAACACGGGTCCGCCAGCCGAGGCACCGTACTCGTTGCGAATCAGTTTCGGGGCATCGTTGCCATCCTGCCGCGCACGGGCGCGCAGACCGGCCGAATTGTTCCGGTGGGTCATAAAGACGCTGCCGTGCAGTTCGTTGGTCCCGCTCTTGGTGACAAGCGAAACAGTGGCGGGACGTGAGTACTGAGCAGCGGAACCGGAGGTTTCAATGCGGAACTCGTTGACGCTGTCCAGGGCGGGCTGGACGCGGCCCATGCCGCCGCCAAAGCGGTCGACGAGCGAGACGCCATCGAGGGTCATCTCCGTGGAGCCGACTTTCATGCCGTTGACGCGCGGATTGCCGCCACCCTCCACACCGGGAGTGAGTGAGAACAGAGAAGTGATGTCGCGGCCGTTCAGGGGCAATTGCTGGATGCGCAAAGCATCCTTTACGTCGCCCACCTCGGCGCTCTCCGTGGTGATGATCGGTGCCGCGCCGGTGACCTCGACCACCGTGTCAATGGAGCCAACTTCGAGCGTGGCGTCCACTACGGCGGTTTGGCCGGTCTGCAGCAGAAGGGTTCCCGACCACTGTTTGAAGCCGGGGCTCTCCACCGTCACTTTATAATTGGCGGCGCCCAAAGCGGAGACGGAATAGATCCCTTCCGCCGAAGTGACCGTCCGCCGGGCGATGTTCGTTTGCACGTTGGTAACGACCACGCTGGCTCCGGGTACGGCAGCCCGCGTGGAATCAAGTACGGTTCCACGAATGGTGGCGGTTCCTTGCGAAAATAAAGTAAGCGAAAGCAGAAGTGTGGCGGCAAGCAAGCCAAGCCACGAAATGGTTCGCTGGTGCTGGAAAAAATGCACGTCTAACCTCCAATATTGATCAGACCCTATCCGAAACCCTCAAATTCCCAATGCCGGCGCCTCTGGCGAGTCGCGGCAAACAGAGCCGACTGGGGCAAGTATAGATAATCCCGCAATGGCGGTCAAGCACTTTCTTGTTGCTCACAAGAAGAAAATTCTGCAAACTATACGGAAGTGGGATGCGAAATGGCGGGGAATGGGGCGACAAACGCTTTCGCGAAGTCGCAGTTACCTATTCGTGACAAGATAGTAGCGTCATGAAACAGCGTCGAACGGAAATTCGGGGAGCGCAGCGCGTTACGCAGATTCGGGGCGCGAATCGCGCGCTGGTGCTGCAGGTTCTCCGCAGGCACCGCCGGCTTTCCCGCGCGGAACTCGCGCGCCGAACGGGGTTGTCCGAAGGAGCAGTCTCCCGCATTGCCGCGGAGCTTCTCGAAGACAAACTGATTCATGAGCAGGGCTCGGAGAATTCCACCGGCGGAAGACCGGGCACGCGTCTCGAACTGAACCCGCACTACCATCGCTCCATCGGCGTGGATATTCGCCAGTTTGAGACTCTAGTTTCCCTGGGGACCTTGCAGGGGCAGGTGATTGAAACGCAGCGGTTCCGGACGCCGCGAACCCCGTCGAAAACGCTGGAACTGGCGGCGGAGCATGTGAATCGCCTGAAGGCGGAGGAATGCGATCGTCTGATTCACGGGGTTGGCGTGAGTGTCCGCGGCATCGTGGATCATGAAAGCGGAGTCGTTGAAGTGGGCAGCGCCGCCAATTGGAACGGCGTAGCGGTTAAAGATACGCTTCAGGCGGAGACGGGCCTTCCGGTTCATGTAGAAAACAATGTGCGCGCGGCGGCGCTCGCCCAGTACAACTCCGGGAGCGCGGAGATCAACGGAAGCCGCTGCATGCTGTTCATCCGGGTGGACGAAGGAATCGGGATGGGCATCGTGATGGACGGAAAGATCTATCGCGGCACCCATCGCTCCGCCGGCGAGATCGGGCAAATGGTAATCGCCGACTCTCCGGGCGGAGGCGCGCAGGATCGCCCCGGCTGCCTGGAATTGCTGGCCGCGCATCCTGCAATCTTCTCCCGGTATAACGACCTGGCCAATGAGACGCGCGGGGCCAGCGGCGAAACGGAAAGCCGGATTCGGAAGATTTGCCATCTCGCGCGGGAAGGCAACCCCGCTGCCGTTCAAGCCATGCGCGAGTGTATGCGGTATCTGGGCATTGGCATCGCGAACGTTATTTGGGCGCTGAATGCGGACGTAGTAATCATTGACGGGGCGATTACGGATGCCTGGCCATTGGTGCTTGAGGCGATCCGGGAACAGTTCCCGAGCGGAGACGAGTTCCGGAATTTTCACAATCTGATCCTGCGTCCCTGTTCCCTGGGCCAGGAGACCGGATTTACCGGAGCGCTCGCCCTTCCGTTCGTCGATCTCTTTGAAATCGGAGACATCGCGGGAATGCCGGAAACCGCGACACGAGAACCCGCCGAAGTTCTTCGATGAGACACGGGCCCCCCTGGCGAGAATATCCTAAACGTGTGATCCTGACGGGCGATGGGAGAGTGGCGGCAGCGATATGTCCGCTTCCCATCGCACCGCAATGCGGATCCACGCAAACTCCATCGTGAACGACGCCTCCATCCGGGAACTTTATCGCCACCGCACGGCAAGCTCATGGCGCGGCCGCTTGCGTCGCTGGGTGAGCCCGCCACTTCCTTACGTGCTCAACCGCGACGAACTCCGGATCGACGCCCCATTGGGGCGCTGGAACTTGTACATTGGCGGCGCGGGGGCACGGCCGGAAGGCTACATCAACCTTGACCTGTTCCCTCTTCCGGGCGTGGACTTGGCCGCCGATGCCGAATGTCTTCCGTTCGCGGACAATTTGTTTCAGCGAATCGAATGCGACGCCGTGCTGGAGCATGTCGAACGGCCGGAGGCGATTCTCCTTGAGATGGCGCGCACCCTGAGGCCGGGAGGCTTCCTGCACGTGGTGGTGCCCTTCGCGCATCCCTTTCACGAATACCCACGCGATTACCGCCGCTTCACCATCGATGCCCTGTTGCTGATGAACCCAGGGTTGAAACCGGTGAAAAGCGGCTGGCGCACGGGGCCCACAGCCACGCTGCTCGTCTTTCTGCTGGAATTCGCCAAGCTCTGGGCGCCCAGGCCGCTTCGGCCCGCGGTCCACGGCGCTATTGGCTGGCTGCTCTTCCCGCTGCGCTATCTTGACCTGCTTCTCTTCCGCAATCCGCGTGCGCGCCAGCTCGGCAACCATTGCTTTGTCTGGTTTCAAAAACCGTAGGCACATCAGGCGCGCGCCGCCTTTAAACTCCGTTCTTTCCGGGTGCATTCCGGGGGCTCTGCTAAAATGGAGAGTTCAGGTCTGTCTATGATTCGCAGCTACAAGGGAATCGCCCCTACCGTTCCCTCATCCTGTTATATCGATCCGAGCGCCCAGGTGATCGGAGATGTTGTGCTCGGAGAGAATTCGAGCGTCTGGTGCAACGTCACGATTCGCGGCGATGTAAATATCATCCGCATCGGCGACGCGACCAATATCCAGGACAATTCCTGCCTCCATGTGGAGCACGATATCTGCCCGCTGACGATTGGCAACCGGGTCACCGTCGGCCACTCCGTCAACCTGCACGGCTGCACGATTGAAGACGATGCGGTGATTGGCATTGGCGCCATCGTGCTGAACGACGCCGTGGTGGGCAAGGGCAGCGTGGTGGCCGCGGGCGCCCTGGTGCCCGAACGGATGAAAGTGCCGCCGAATTCGATGGTGATGGGCGTGCCCGCCAGGGTGGTGCGCGAATTGCGCGACGACGAGAAAGTGCGATTCAGCGAGAACGCCTCCAACTACGTGAAATACAAAAAAGCCTTCAAGGACGAAGTATTTTGATTCGCGCCGTGAAAGGGACCCGGGACCTGCTCCCGCCCGATACCTCCGTGTGGAATCACGTCGAGCGCACGGCGCGTCACGTGTTTCGCCGTTTCCGCTACGCGGAGATCCGCACTCCGATATTCGAGCAAACCGAACTCTTCGCGCGCGGCGTGGGCGAGGAGACAGATATTGTCACGAAAGAGATGTACACGTGGGAAGACCGCGACGGCGCATCTCTTACGTTGCGCCCGGAAAACACCGCTTCGGTGATCCGGGCTTATATCGAGCACCGGTTGGATCAGCGCCCAGGGCTCCAGAAGCTGTATTACATGGGGCCGATGTTTCGGCGGGAACGGCCGCAAAAGGGCCGCTACCGGCAGTTCTACCAGATTGGTGCGGAGGTGATCGGCTCCGAATCGCCGCTCGTCGACGGCGAGGTGATTGAGATGGTGGTGACCTACCTCCGGGAAGTGGGTCTCCGCGATTTTAAGCTGCTCATCAATTCCGTGGGAGACCCCGAGAGCCGCGCGCGCTATGTTGCGCGGTTGCGTGAAGAGTTGCGGGGCTTGAAGCACCAACTCAGTGAGGATAACCAGCGGCGGGCCGATACGAACCCCCTTCGGGTGCTGGATTCGAAAGACTCCGGAGACGAGCCGGTGATCGCCGCCTTGCCTTCCATCCACGAGTTTCTGAACGACGAAACGAAAGCGCACTTCGATGCGGTGCTCGGCTATCTTACAGCGGCGGGAATCGAGTTCGAGGTGCGCCCGCGGCTGGTTCGCGGGCTCGATTACTATACGCGCACGACATTTGAGATTGTCCATGGCGCTCTGGGAGCGCAGAACTCCGTCCTTGGCGGCGGACGCTATGACGGCTTGGCCGAATCGCTCGGGTCAAAGCTCCGCTCCCCCGGAATCGGATATTCGATTGGCGCGGACCGCCTTGTGATGAGCCTGCAGGAAACACAGGCTGCCACTCTCCCGCAAGAGAGAGTCCATTTCGCGATGCTTGCCCTTGGCGATGCCGCCATGGACCGAAATCTCGCGCTTGCACGCGCCTTGCGGGCAAGGGGCGCCACAGTGGAAGTTTTCTTTGAAGGCAAGCTGAAGCGGGCAATGGATCTGGCCAATCGCCTAGCTGTCGAGCGCGTCGTGATCCTCGGCGACGACGAGCTCTCCCGCGGCGTGTTCGTCGTCAAGGATATGCGGACCGGCGACCAAAGCGATCTCGACGAGGCATCGATCCTCGGCCTCGTTAATCAGTGAAGCATCCCAAGCAGACAGGAAGCACTATGACCACCAACGGCGAAGGCCAACACTCCGTCACATTAGATTTTTTGGGGAACCTGCAGCGCACGCACAAGTGCGGTGAATTGCGCGCGGAGAACGCCGGCAATCGCGTGCTGCTCATGGGATGGGTGCACCGCCGGCGGGATCTTGGCGGCGTCATTTTTATCCATCTTCGCGATATCACCGGCACGACGCAGATTGTGTTTCGCGCCGAGCACGCGGCGGAGATCCACGCCCGGGCCGAGCAGATTCGAGGCGAGTTCGTGATCGCCGTGGAAGGCCGCGTGGAGAAGCGCTCCGCCGAGACGGTTAACCCGAATCTCCCCACGGGCGACGTGGAAGTGGTGGCGGAGAAGGTGTGGATCCTCAATGAATCCAAGCCCGCCCCGTTCCCGATGGAGGACGACCTCAGCGTGGGCGAGGAGAGCCGGCTCAAGTATCGTTATATCGACCTGCGCCGTCACCGCATGCAGCAGAACATCCGCATGCGGTCCGATGTGTCGTTTGCGGTGCGCAAGAGCCTCTTTGAGCAAGGTTTCCACGAGATTGAAACGCCCTTTATGACGCGTTCCACGCCGGAGGGGGCGCGCGATTTCATCATCCCGAGCCGCCTCAGCCCAGGGTGCTTCTACGCGCTTCCGCAATCGCCCCAGATCTTCAAGCAGTTGCTGATGGTGGGCGGCTACGAGCGCTATTTCCAAATCGTCCGCTGCTTCCGCGACGAAGACCTGAGGGCGGATCGCCAGCCCGAGTTCACGCAGATCGATCTGGAGATGTCCTTCGTGCAGCAGCCGGACGTCTTCGCGGTAATTGAGAAGATGCTCGTCAGCGCATTTGCCGCCGCCGGGTTCGTGATCGAAGAGCCGTTCCCGAGGATCACATACCGCGAGGCGATGGATTCTTACGGCATCGACAAGCCGGATACGCGCATCCCGCCCTTCCATCGCGTGGAATCGCTCTTCGAAGGGACGCCCATCGGCGGGAATGGACTGCCGATGGTGGCGATCCTCGTTCCGAAAGCGGGCCAGGTTTCCCGCAAGGAACGGGACGATCTCAAGGCTTTCGGACTGGAGAAGCATCTTCGCGTATTCGACGACGCCAAGAGGCTGGAACGCGATTATCCCGAGCAGATGGCGAAGGTCCGTGAGCTTACGGGCGCTACGGATGAGGACCTTCTGCTGCTTGCCAACTGGGCGGCCGAACCGGATCCGCATCTGCCGGAGCGGGAAGCCTTGAAGGCCTGTGGGCAACTCCGCCTCTTTGCCGCCCAGAAGTATGCCGACAAGCACAAGCTGCTCGATCCCAAGAAGTTCAACTTTCTCTGGGTGGTGGATTTCCCCATGTTCGAATGGGATCCCGAAGAGGCGCGCTGGGTGGCGGCGCACCACCCCTTCACCTCGGTGCATGATGAGGATCTCGACCTGTTGACCACCGACCCCGCCAATTGCCGCGCCAAGAGTTACGACATTGTGCTCAACGGTGTCGAACTGGGCTCGGGTTCCATCCGTATTCACCGGGCCGACGTGCAGCAGAAGGTGTTCGGCGCTCTGGGCTTCACGCCGGAAGATGCCCAGCACCGTTTCGGCTTCCTGCTCGAAGGCTTGAGCTACGGCGCTCCACCGCACGGGGGTATCGCACTAGGGCTGGACCGCATGGTGATGATTCTGGCCGGGGAAACATCCATCCGCGACGTGATTGCCTTCCCGAAGACCGCACGCGGCACCGACCTCATGTGCGAAGCCCCAAGCGACGTACCCGATCGATTGCTGCGCGATCTCGGCATCGCGCGGACCAGGCAGTAAGGCAATCGGGCCACCTCGGGAAGCCCTTTCGTCGTGGCGCGCACATCTTCGTCCCGATGGGTGCGGCGTGT
Source organism: Bryobacterales bacterium (assembly GCA_039812845.1). Taxonomy (GTDB): domain Bacteria; phylum Acidobacteriota; class Terriglobia; order Bryobacterales; family Bryobacteraceae; genus JACTMJ01. Next base: position 26,169 of record JBDIBK010000021.1, on the reverse strand, counting down.
CCGCATGCGCTCCGGCTGACGGACACAGGGACTCGTTAAATGCTTCGATCCTGCTCGAAATCGCCCAGGTGAGAGTGCCCCTGCGATAATATTCCGAGATGGATCGGCGTCGTTTTCTCCGTTCGTTGAGTGGTCTTGGCGCATTAACGATGGCCACCGCGCAGCCACCTGCAAATCGTAAACCGAACATTCTCTTCATTCTGGTGGACGACTTGGGTGCATCGGATCTGGCTTGCTATGGCGCGGATCTTCATGAGACGCCGAACATTGACCGGCTCGCCGCGGAATCGGTCAAATTCACAAACGCCTACGCCGCCGCGTCGATCTGCACTCCCACCCGCGCATCCCTTCTCACGGGCAAGTCTCCCGCGCGCCTCCATATGACCGTTTGGCGTGAAGAGGCCTTACGGGAACCCGTCCCCAGCCGAGAACTTATTCCGCCACGCACGGTTCCAGACCTTCCGCTTTCCGAGGTCACCATGGCGGAGACGCTGCGGGCAAATGGCTATCGCACGGCCCACATTGGAAAGTGGCACCTCGGAGATGCGGCGCACTATCCGGAGCAGCAGGGCTTCGACATCAATATCGGCGGCACCTTATGGGGTGCGCCACAGACGTACTACTATCCCTGGCGGGGCGACAAACATTACGGAGGCGAGCCCCGCTACGTGCCCGGTCTTGGCGATAGCAAGGAGGGAGATTATCTTCCAGATCGGCTTACCGATGAGGCGATAGCCTTCCTCGACCGGACCAAAGACCAGCCGTTTTTCCTCAATCTTTGGTATTACACCGTCCATACCCCGGTTGAAGGAAAGCCGGAACTCGTGGCTCATTATCAGCGGAAACTGGGTGATGGGATGCATCATACCAATGCTGCCTACGCCGCCATGGTCCATAGCATGGACGAGAATGTAGGGCGGCTGATGCGAAAGCTTGAAGAGACTGGCCAGGCTTCGAACACGATCGTTGTCTTTACTTCCGACAACGGAGGCTTTATCAACGAGCATGGAGGCGCGGTGGTGACGAGCAACGCACCATGGCGCTCCGGCAAAGGCTCGCTCTATGAAGGCGGTATCCGGGTCCCGCTGCTGGTGCGGCTTCCCGGGAGTGCCGGGCACATCTGTGAAACGCCGATTGTCAGCTTCGATCTGTATCCCACCCTGGCGGAACTGAGCGGCTCGCCGATACCCTCAACGCAGGCGGCTGCAATGGACGGCAAGAGCTTCGCCGCGCTTCTCCGCAATCCAAACACGGTCTTGCCGCGGCGCCCGCTCTTTTTCCACTTCCCGCACTACTACACCACGACCACGCCGGCGAGCGCTGTAATCGAAGGAAAGTGGAAGCTGATCGAATACTTCGAAGATGGACGCGTGGAGCTCTATCATCTGCGGGACGATCCCTACGAGCGGAGGGATCTTGCCGGGCGCGAACCGGAGCGGGCTCGCCGGATGCAGAGGCAATTGACGGTATGGCGGCAATCGGTCGATGCGCAGATGCCCACGCGAAATCCGAATGCCGCCACGGCGATGCGAGAGCGCCCTACGTTGAAACCTTCTCCCCTGTAGCCGCCGCGGCGCGGTTCTTCTTCCACCACACTTCCGGCCGTCCATCGGGCGAGACATGCGGGTTTGGTTCCAGCATCTTCGCGTACAGGTCAGGCCGCCGTGCACGGATGTAACCGGGTCCCGAAGCCAGTTTGCGCTTTTCCGGATCGAGCGTTGCCACGGTCACGTCGTCGCCCAACTTGCGGCACTCGGCCAAGACTTCGCCGAAGGGATCGAGGATCATGGATCCACCCGGCTTGATCGTGCCGCCTTCTTCGCCAATGGGATTCGCGTAGACGAGAAACACGCCGTTCTCCCAGGCACGGGCTGGCAGCCAGCGCATCCACCAGGCACGGCCCTTTGGTCCGTCGAATTCCTGGCGGCAGCGCACCGGATCAAGCTCGCGGTTGTGCCAGATCTCCGGCGCCACCGTCCCTCGGCCGGGCATCGCGGAGGGCAGACAACCGGTGACGTGAGGAGCCAGGATGATATCGGCACCGAGCAGGGCCGTCATGCGTCCGTTCTCGGGAAGATTGTTGTCGTAACAGATCAGGATGCCAATGCGGCAGCCGAGGTGATCAAAGACGGTGTAGGAATCGCCGCAGGAGAGCGCGTCGTTCACGAAGGCGTGGATCTTGCGGTGTCTTGCCACCAACCCTTCGGGAGAGACAACCGCGTAAGTATTGTAGAGTCGGCCATCGGCGCGCTCGATAAGCCCCGCGCCAATCGAAACGCCCACGTCGCGCGCAATCCCGATGAGGCGCTGAATGGACGGGCCATCCGGAACCTCTTCGGCCACGGCGTCGAGGCCCGCGCGGTCCAGCGTTTCGAGATACGTGTACCCGCCGATCGAGCACTCGTGAAAACAGACGAGTTCCGCGCCGTCGCCCTTCGCTTGCGCCGCCAACCGGGCGATCACGCCCAGATTGTACGCCTTGTCTCCATCCCGCGCTTCGAACTGCGCGGTGCCCACACGAATCGCTTTCATACGTTGCAGTGTGTCCTCATGATTTGAGTTTTCGCGCCGCTATGCCTTCTCTACCCAAATGGGGCTGGACCACGCCAACTCCCCATTGGCCTGCACCACGCGCACGTAATACCAGTTTGCCTCTTTGCCGTCGTCTTCGTCTTCAAAGGTGAAACGGCTGAGATGATTTTCTTCAAAGACAACGCGATGGAGCATCGCGGATTCCCATGGAAACTTCGCGGTAAACAACATCTCGTTCGATTCGCTCAACTGAGCGAAGGTCTGCGTGAGAGAGCAAGGTCTTGGTCTTGTGCAGGCAACGGTGACGCGCGTTTCCGGCGCGCCCTGCACTCGCAGCACGATTGCCTTCTGGGAGTAATCGTCCACCTGCTGTTTCAGCGCGGTGAAACTCCGCACCTTCACCGACGTTTCCGTGCGCTCGAGGATGCGGTCCCTCCGAAACTCGTCGAGCGGACCGGTTACGAAACACGGCTGCACGGCCTCGATCTTCCCGTTCTCCACGGCAATCGTGAACTCCCAATCCGCCGTGCCTCCCCAGCCGAGCGCGGGCCATGGCCCCCAGCCATACTCAAAGCGCAGCGCCACCGGCCTCCGCCAGCTCTGCGCCGTGGGAACGGCGTCCATGGGAAAATCCCGGTGGACCACCCGGTTGTTCTTGAGCACTTCCACGCGATCGACGACGTCCCAACCGCGCACATCCACCTTCAGCGAACGCTGTCGCGCATAGGGAAGCTCCTGGCCCATGATGCGCCCGTTCAAATAGAAGTCGAGATCGATTCGGTCTCCGGTGACGGCATAGGTGCGGCGGTTGCGGAGAGCATCAAAAATCGCTTCGCGGGTGAGCTCGGTGGTCTTCACCGCCGCGAGGCCTTCCCGGTACGCGCCTGGGTAGCCTAGATGGTCGTCGGTGCTGGCCACAACGCCGAAACGCATTCCCTGCGCCAGATAGTGCTGCAGCGTGTGCTTGGTCCACCGTCCACCTTCCGTGTGCCGTTTGTACGGGTTCGGTGCCCGGTCGTGTTCGGCGGAGCCCCATTCGGAGTGAATCTCGAGCACTGGCGAGACGCGCGGGTCCACCGCGTGCGCATTGATGCCGCGGTGCCCCAGGCGATTCGCGGGGTGATGAGGAACCAGGATGCAGCCTCTTTCGCGGGCGAACGCCTGCAGCGCGGGAAGATTCTCGATGAGTTCGTAATCGCCCTTCAGGTCCGGAAAGAGAATGTGATAGTCACCTTCGGCCGCGCCGTGCCGTTCATAGCCGAGGATGGTCACGAAGCGTCCGGGTTCGTCATACTGCCGGGCCAGCTTCACGACCTCCGGCCAGTTGGCTTTAGCGACATAGAACCCGTTCCGCCACTTGGTCTCGATTCGGCCGTCGTACGCGCCCATGTCGGGCCAGTAGGAGTGGGGAGTAAAGGCATAAAAGTCCAGGTGATTGCGGGCGATCTCAAAACTGCGCTCGAGCGTTCCCTGCGCGTAACCAACCTGGTTGTGATTGTGCAAATCGCCGAAAAAATTGCGATACTCTCCTGGCTGTCCCGTTGCCGTCTGCGCACCGATCGCAGCCGTCGCGCCCAGCGCCGCACCGCTCGCCCGCACCAGATCCCTGCGTGTCATATCTCCACCCGCCGCTGCTTAGACACTTCTTGAGACGAAGCGATCAGTATCCCACCGCCCCGCCGTGCGGAATCGAGTTCGACCCGCCCTCTAACCATTCTCCATTCACCACAATCAATTGCAAACGACCGACGTTACCGATCTCAACGACATCGTGCCCCATTCGTTTGAGCAGGGCGATGGTATCCGGCGAAACGCCGGATTCTACATTCAGTTGGTCGGGCATCCACTGGTGATGAATGCGCGGAGCATCCACCGCCTGTTGCGCGTTCATGCCAAAGTCGATCACATTCAGGATCGCCTGAAGCACGGCGTTGATGATGCGCCCGCCCCCCGGCGCGCCCGCGACCATCGCGAGCTTGCCCTTCCTGGCGACGATCGTGGGCGTCATCGAAGACAAGGGCCGCTTGCCGGGTTCCACCTTGTTCGCCTCGCCTTGCACCAGCCCGAACATGTTGGCTTGCCCCGGCCGCGTGGCAAAATCGTCCATCTCGTTGTTGAGCAGGAATCCGGCTCCCGGAACCGTCACGCCGGAGCCATAGCTTCCATTCAGCGTGTACGTCATCGCCACAGCATTCCCGTCGCGATCGACGATGGAGAAATGGGTTGTCTCCATGCTTTCGTAACCCGGCGCGCTCCCCGGACGAACGTCCTCGCTGCGCGATGCTCTGGAGCGATCAATGGTGGAGCGCCGGCTGGCGAGGTAGCGTTTGTCGAGCAGCCTGCTCAATGGCACGGAATAAAAATCGGGATCCGCCAAGTACTCGCTGCGATCCGCGTAGGAACGGCGCATGACTTCGGCCAAGTAATGCCAGGTGCTTGCCGAATTGAAGCCGCCTTGCTCATATCCGCTCCCGTCGAGCATTCCGAGCATTTCAAGGATGCCCACGCCGCCGGAACTCGGTGGAGGGGCGGTGACGATGGTGTAGCCCTTGTACTCCGCGGTCAGCGGTTCTCGTTCCACCGCACGATAGTTTTTCAGATCGTCGAGCGTGATTTCGCCGCCGTTCTTCTTCATTCCGTCCGCGATCAGCCGGGCGGTATCGCCTTCATAGAAATCCCGTGCTCCCCGCTCCGCGATCCGTTCGAGCACGGCCGCTAATTCCGGTTGACGAAAGAGGTCGCCCGCTTGATGGAACTCCCCATCCCGCAGGAAAATCCGTTTCGATTCCGGGAAGCGCCCGAGCAACGCAGTGGAATCTTTCAGGCTGGTAGCCAGACTGTAATCCACCGGGAACCCGTTCCGCGCCAGATTCACTGCAGGCAGAACCAAGTCCTTCCAGGGCTTGCGCCCGTACTTCTTCGAAGCCATCTCAAGGCCGCACACCGTGCCCGGCACCCCGGAGGCGCGCCAGCCCACCAGGCTTTCGTTGATCTCGATTTGCACCTGCCGGCCCTGATAATCGGAATGGATGACGCCCGAGTTCGGCCGGGCAACGTACATGTCTCGTCGGGCGGAGGCGGGTGCCATTTCGCGGAAGTCAAGGAATGTGGCCGACCCATCCGCCCTGCGGATCAGCATGAATCCGCCGCCACCCAGATTGCCGGCCGCGGGGTGCGTCACCGCCAGGGCGAAGCCCACGGCCACGGCCGCATCCACCGCGTTGCCCCCGCTCTTAAGCACTTCCGCGCCGATCCCACTCGCGACGAGATCAGCCGAAACCACCATTCCGTGGCGCGCGCGGACGGGTTCCGTGGCTCGCCCAAGAGGAAGCAAAATTGCGATCAATACGGCGGCGAGGAATATGCGCATAAGATCCCATCCATTGTGTGCGCGGACTTCGGCGTCCTTTCCGTTAGGCGGTGGCGCGCGGTTCCTTCGCCCGTTCGGTCTCCGTCCGTTTGCGCCGCCAGTCAAACAGCACGACGCCCGCGGCCACAGAGACATTCAGCGAAGCCACTGCACCGGCCATGGGAATGCTCAGAAGCACGTCGCAGCGGTCGCGAACCAGGCGGTGAAGGCCGTGGCCTTCGGCCCCGAGCACGATCATGCTCAGCGGATTCCATTCTACTTGGTGATAGGGCATCTCGGCCCGTTCGTCCAGACCGTAGATCCAGTAGCCCTCCGCCTTGAGGGATTCCATCGCTTGGGCCAGGTTCTTTACTCTTGAAATCGGCAGGTATTCGAGAGCGCCCGCCGCCGCCTTTTGCACGACATCCGTCACCCCCACCGCGCGGCGCTCCGGGATCACCACGGCGCCGGCTCCCGCCGCATGGGCGCTGCGGGCAATCGCCCCCAAGTTGTGCGGATCTTCGACGCCATCGAGAAGGACAAGCATCTCCGCTCCCGATACGCTGTCCAGTCCCGCGTAGCCTTGCGCCCCGCCATACGCGACTACCCCCTGATGAACGCCGTTCTTTGTCATGCGGTCCAGCGCTTCCCGGGGTTCAAAGCGTACCGGCACTCCGGCCTGGCGCGCGGCATCGACAATCGCCTGGATCCGTGCGCCGCCCGCGCCTTTTGCAATCAGAATGCGTTCGAGCGGCGCGCCCGCGCGCAGGGCTTCCATCACGGGGTTGATTCCAGAACGCAGATTCATAGATTTCGCTCGCGCGGCCGGCACCCAATCGCGCCTCTCCGCGGCACCCGCCAGAAATTCACGCTCATGGCGCGCGCTCGAACCTCCATTTTGCATTAGAATGCCTCATATGGGTGAACATGGCGAGCGCTCGCGCAAAGGTGTCTCTCCCAAACCGGCTTCCGCATCCTCCACCTCCGCCCAGATTCCAGACAAGCTCGTCTTTCGGATTGGCGAAGTGAGCCGGATTGTGGGAGTTGAACCCTACGTGCTGCGCTATTGGGAGACCGAGTTTTCCCAGCTTGCTCCCAAGAAATCCGGAACGGGACACCGAATGTACCGGCGCAGGGAAGTCGAACAGTTGCTGCTGATCCGGCAGTTGCTTTACGACCGGCAATATACGATCAAGGGTGCGCGGCAATACCTGAAGGAACTGGGCCAGCGGCGGCCACGCGCGGCGGAAGATTCCGCTGCGGAAGCGGCGGACGTTGTTGCCATGCTTGCACCAGCCGAAGCGGGAAATGGCGTGGAGAAGGAGGCCGCCGCCAGCGGTGGCGAATCCACGCCGACGCCTGGGGCCGTTACGATCAACGGACTGCGAGAGGAACTCCGCAGCATTCTTACTCTTCTCGAATAGCGGAGCATCGCTTCAGAAGCGGGGTGTTCAAATTTCGCCACTTGGCCCGTTGGCGTCAACTTCCCGTCCATTCCATGCGAGCCCATCGTGGCAACCGATGCGAGGGAGCGCATTCCCCAGATCGGATCCGCTGCCGGGGGCCCGGCCCGCCAGATGCCTGGCGATATCCAGATAGCCTCGCGACGCTTCGATCCGCTGACAGATATGCATCAGCATGGCGTGCAGGTCCAGGCGCATTTGCACGGCAAGCGCGCGCAGCAGCTCCAGCTTCTCCCGCTCCGCGCCGTTGTCCGCTTCTCCCACGTCCGCCGTCTCCGCGTCGACAAAGGCAATCCGCGACAGGATCTCGAGCAGTGCGGCGGACGAGCCGCTGTCCACGGCGTCCAGCAACTCCGCTGCCAGCCTGCGCGAGACGCTCTCCGATTCTTCCGCGAGCACATCCTCCGAGGAGCGAGAATCGAGGGGAATCCTCTCCTCGAAGCCCGATGGAGCGGATGCGGGCAACGGGTTTTCCGGCTCGGATCCTCGCATTTGCATGGGGGCGATTTCCTTCATCGAAAACCCTTGAGCAACTCGATAGCCAATTGGAAACCTTGTCCGCAGGCGGGCAAGGGAATGCAATTGGGAATGGGAAACCCTCGTGGTATCGGCGAATCGACGCAGGCTCCTCAAGCGCCCGCCGCTTCGAACGATAAGAGAAGTTGCGGGAGTGGATTGCATGATTCGAGTGACCCGGCTTAATCACGAGCCCATCTATGTCAACGCGGAGCTGATCGAGTATGTCGAGACGACGCCCGACACGGTGATCTCTCTCACCACGGGAGAGAAGTTTATGGTGCTGGAGGCGCCGGAGCAGGTCGTCGCGATGGTGATCGAGTATGGAAGGCAACTGCATCAGAGCCCGGAGCGCAGGCTGAATTTGGCTCTGGTTTCCCCGATCGACGATGCCATGCGGCCCGCGGAACCAGCCTAGAGGAAAGGAGCCAGCCATCGATGCGTCGCCCGCCCGCTGAGCGGGAATGATCAGGAAGTGAGGTTAGGATTCCGTGCCCGAAAGCAAGCAAAGGAAGTTTCGCTTCGACGTCGCCACCCCGCTGGGAATCGTGCTGGGGCTGATCGGCATTATTGGCGGTCTGATCGCGGAGCGCGGGGAACTGGCGGACATCGGGCAGGCCACGGCGGCGCTCATCGTGCTTGGCGGCACCGTGGGGGCCGTGCTTGTCACCACGCCCATGCACGTGTTTTTGGCCGCCGCCCGCCGATTCGCGGATCTCATTGTCGTTCGCTCCCCATCCACGCAGGAGACAATTGAGAGCCTCGTCGAGTTCGCCACCAAAGCGCGCAAACAAGGGATCGTCTCTCTCGAATCGGACGCGGACCGGGTTCCGGATCCGTTCTTTCGCAAGGCGATGAATCTGGCCGTCGATGGCACGCCGCTGCAGGATATTCGACGCCAGATGGAACTCGAAATCACCATCCAGGAGCGCCGTGCCGAATCGGCCGCCAAGGTCTATGAGACGGCCGGCGGCTACTCGCCCACCATTGGCATCATCGGAGCCGTGATGGGGCTGATCCAGGTGATGAAGCAACTGGACAACCTGGAGGAAGTGGGCCACGGAATCGCAGTGGCCTTCGTCGCGACTATCTATGGAGTAGGCCTCGCCAACCTGCTTCTGCTGCCCGCGGCAAGCAAGATCCGGGCCCGCGCCGAGGAACTCACGCAGTACCAGGAACTCGTGCTCGACGGCGTCACGAGCATTGTCGAGGGGCTGAATCCGAAGCTGATCCGGCTCAAGCTCGAAGCGTATCTCGACGAGTCCTCCCGCAAGGGTGCCTCCTCGCCGAATCCTGCCCGATCCCGCGGGAGAGCCGCGTAGCGGAGACCGGCCATGGCTCGAGAGAAGAAGCACCCGCCGCACCAGAACCACGAGCGCTGGATGGTGAGCTACGCCGACTTCGTGACGCTCCTCTTCGCGTTCTTCGTCGTGATGTATGCCACGGCCCGGATTGACGAATCGGCGCCCCAGCGGGTCTCCGAATCGGTGCGGGAAGCGCTCAAGGAGGATTCCTTTCGCGCCCTGGTTACCGCTCTCATGGAAGAGAATGTCCGAAATCCGGGCACCTTCTCCGCCAACCCAAGCAAGCATAAGAAATCCGCGGCAAGCAAGGCCGATGCCGTGCTTCTGGAGCAGTTTCTGCCGTCCATGGATTTCCTCTCCAGGGAACTTTCCGAAGAAATCCGGAAGGAGCAGGTGCAAATTCGTCTCACCCGGAGAGGCCTGGTGATCTCGCTTCGGCAGGCAGCCTTCTTCCCATCCGGGCAGGATGTGATCGCTCCGGAAACCTACGGCGCCATCGGTAAGGTAGCCGAGACGATCGCCAAACTGCCGAACCATGTGCGGCTGGAAGGGCACACGGATTCCATCCCCATTCACAACGGACGGTTCCGCAGCAACTGGCACCTCTCCACGGCCCGCGCCATCTCCATGCTTGATCTGCTTACCGGCGAGTTCCGTGTGCCGGGCGCAAAATTCACCGTGGCCGGCTATGCGGACACAATCCCGGTGGATACCAACGAGAGCGAGGAGGGCCGCCGCAGAAACCGGCGCGTCGATATCGTGGTGCTGAACCTCTACGGATTGAATGACGAGCCTGTGGGCGGAAACAAAGCGCAGGATGAATTAATTCACCGCCTCGCGGAAGAAAAGCAGAAAGCTGGCGGCGGGAAGAACTAAGACTGGCTCTTGCCCGAATGGGGAAACGCCCCAATGCGATCCAGCAAGCGCGCAGCGGCGGATTGGCTGGCCGCCTTGATGCTGTGCCCCTCCGCCGTTTCGCTCAGATCCGCCTCGATGCGCGCTTCCACGACGAAAAGTTTTGCGTGGTCGGGTCCATGCTTGGCAAGCACCGTATAGGTGGGCTGGTGCAAACCCACAGCTTTCGCTCGCTCCTGCAATTCGCTCTTGAAATTGCGCGCTTCCTCAATCTGGCCGACGGTCTTGTCGAACTCCGCCACCACCAGGCCTTCGACGAAAGTACGGGCCGGCGTCATCCCGCCATCCAGATAGATCGCGGCGATCACGGCTTCCATCGCGTTGCCAAGCAGCTTCTGCTTCACGCGGCCACCGGTGAGTTCCTCGCCCTTCCCCAACAGCAAATAGTCGCCCAGCGCAATCTCGCGCGCCACCCGCGTGAGGTGGCTCTTGCTCACGAGGTGGTTCTTCAGTTTCGAGAGTTGGCCTTCCCGCGCATCGGGGTAGCGGTTCAGCAGGATCTCGCTTGCCGTGAAGGAGAGGATAGCGTCTCCGAAGAACTCGAATCGCTCATTGTGCGGGTGGGTGTCGTTGGGGTCTGGGGTGACGGAGGACGCGAACGACTTGTGCGTCAGCGCCCTCCGCAAGAGGTTTCGGTCTCGAAATTGGTAGCGGATTGTCCGCTCCAGTTGCTGCCAGTCCGGTTCCATCCCGCTCCAGATTGCATGGTCTTCCGGCCGTGATCGCTTTGCGCCTCCGCCAGCAAGTTCGCGGGGCTTTTCGCCTTGCCGCGAAGCTCGAAGGATTTGCCACTCCGCCACGTGTGCCGAATGACGCGGGGGCTAAGCGCCCGATTCCTTGGATTGCAGAGCCTGCTTTTTCTCGGAGTTTGCCATGCTCTTGACCTGCTCGCTCGCCTCGGGGCTGGCGATCGCCTGATCGAACATCGCGATCGCCTCATCGTACTTCTTGGCCAGGCGGTACGCGTTGCCCGCCTTCAGCATCCGCACGGGGTCAGGCTGCGCTTCAATTGCCTTCTTGAAATATTCAGCGGCCTCGGAATACTTCTTGCGAACAAATTCCGCCTGGGCCACAGCGTCGTGCGCCATCGCCTCTTCGGACTTCACATATCCCTGAAAAGCCGCATCCGGGATATCCGGATTCGGTTTCGTCGCCGTCGCGAGGAGAGCAATGCCTTTCGCGGCATGCTCTTCCACCCGCTTCAGTTTCTCTTCGCGGTCAAGATCGAATTCCTTCGTCTGGCGGGCCACCCCGTTGGCAATCCGGATATGCGCAATGGCCGCCTCCATATCCGAGGGCTTCGCCGCGAGAACCTGCTCCGCGTAAACGATCATGTTCGGGATGTCTCCCTTCAGCTCATACGACTGCATGATGAGGGAGAGCGCCCAGGACTTATACTGTGTGTCCGCGAAATCTTGAATTAACTTGGTGGCCGCTTCAATACGGGCGTCCGCGGTGGTGGCCGCCTGGATTGCCATCAAGGCGTCTACTTCCTTTTGCGACTTTGGCTGCGGACCCTGCGCGAATACGGAGAATGCCAGCGCGGCGAGCGCGACCAAGGCAATCAGGAGTCGGGTGGATTTCTTCATCACGTTCGTTCCTCTTCCAATAGTTTATGTTACTGGCGCGCTTTCCGCGCCTGCTCCAGGCCCTTCTCCGCGGCGGCCTTTGCCGCCCGCGAGAGGCCGGCCACCTGGAGCGCCGCCTCAAAATAGGCAGCCGCCTTTCTGGCATCCCCTTCTACATCCGCCAAACGCCCCAAGTAGATCAAACTCCAGCCCTTTGTGGAAGGATCGGGACCATATTCCAGGGCGCGCTGGAACAGTTGAATCGCCGCTTCGGTCTGCCGTTCGAGCACGGCAATTCGCGCAAGGCCGAAGAAGGCGCGGGATTGCATGGTGCGCTGTCCGGTGTTTTGAGAAAGCTCCAGGTAGATTGCTTTGGCACCGGGGTAATCCTTCTTCGCGTACAGAAGTTCTTCCGCCGCTTCCAATCGTTTCTGCGCTTCCGTCAGTTCGATGGTGCGCGCTTCCCGAATCACCTTCTGCTGCGTGTTCTCCAGGAAGGTGAGGTCTTTGAGCCGTTCGTTCTCTTTATAAATATCGAGATTCTTCACCATCTCCTCAAAATAGAAGCGGAGCGTGGCGGGCTGCTTCTCAAACTTCAGCAGTTCCTCGTAGAAGAACGGGGTAAGCACGAAGCCCTGCCGCGCGGCATCGCGAACCATGGCTTCGCGCTGCGCGGCGGGCATCGGGTCAATCCTAGCCGCAATCGCCCGCACCAGGCTCGCGGAAGCAAGCAGGTCAAAATCCTGCTTGTACGCCATGCCGAGAGCGGGGGCGCGCAGAGCGAAATCTCCGATCGCTCGCTTCGGTTCGAGTTCGTTGTGAAAGCGGTAAACCACGGGGTCCACCAGATAATGCAGGTAGGCAATCAGCAGACGGTCCCGGGGAAATTCGGGCGTCGGCGTGATTACGAAGAACACAAGATCGTCATACGCCCGCGTCTCCACCCGGTTGGGGGCGCCCAACAGATCCAGCACAATCTGAAAACTTCGCTGGCTGACACCGCTCGTGGGATTCCGCAGATAGGCGTTCGACTTCAAGATCGTATCCGCCACTTGCGGCTGATATTTCTCCAGCAGGGGTTCGAACTGAGGCTCCACCTCACGCCACAAAGACGCCACATCGGCTTCTTCGTAGAAGAGCTTCATGAAGGCCTCAAACCCGCGCAACTCCTGGGTGTCCGGTGGCATTTCGTTCCAGATAAACATCGGCTCAAAGTCCGGTGGACCTTGATTCAGAAGCGCGAACGAAACATACTGGCTAAATTCTTCCTGCCAGTTGGCCTTGCGATGCTCTTCGTAGAAGCGTTTGATATCGGCAAGAAGGACGGGGTTCTTTCTCTTGAGCTGCTCCCGCACCCAGCGCCGCGCGGGATGATTCGCGGTGCTGTCGATCTCCTCGTCATACCCGGCCGCGTTGATGGCGGCCATGGCCGTGAACAGAGTCTCGCTCACTTCGAAGCGGACGGCATCCCGGACGGGTTGCGCGGAGGGCGGAGCTTCCAACTGTGCGAATAGCGGAAAGGACAGGAGCGCGCCGAGAGCAAGGCGCGGGAACCACGTCCCGAATTTTCGATCTGCCATCGATTTCACGTTCTGGGATATACCTTCCGGGGAGGTCCCGTGGCTGGGCGGACGCACACGGAACCGATGCTCCCGCTGTCTCAGGCGCAAGCCAGTCCACCAACTATACAGTGTAAGGCGTCCACCGGCTGCGGCGGGTTTCGCCCCTCTCAGCGATGCCTTGTAAACAGAACCACTTCCACGCCGCCCAGGATGCCCCGGCCCGGCAAGGGCACGCCCGGGATCTCTTCATACGCGGCATCGCTCAGGTTGCTCAACTGCACGAATGGGCGAAAGCGGTTCCCGTAGCGCGCCAAATACAGATCCCACACCGCGTAGGAGTCCCTCCCAAGACGCTTCGTTACGCCAATTCGCGTTCGCAGGGCAAATTCTCCGCGCATCATCGTCTGCCAACTCGCCACCGCCTGGTGGACCGGATAGTTAAACGCGTAGCGGGATTGCAGCCCGCCGAGCGCATCCTGTGCGCCATGCAAGCCGGTATATGCAATATCGACGCTTGCCCGGGGCCGGTAGCGCCAGCGCGCCGCCGTTTCAACACCGGTAAAGCGGAGCCTCTGAAAGTTGCGCGCACGCCAGATATCGGCGGACGACGCGCGCACAAAGTCGATCCCATCGCGCTCCCGGCGTTGAAAGACCGTCACCTCGCCGTCGATGCCATTGCCGGCATTCCAGTCCAAGCCCGCCTCGTAGCCGACCGCCCTTTCCGGACGCAGATCCGGGCTGCCCACGTTGGCCGGGTCATGATAGTAGAGATCCGTAAAGCTGGGTGCGCGATAAGCTCGGCTGACGCTGGCGCGCAGTTTCGCGTGGGGAGAAAGCCAGTAGCCCGCGGAAAGTGTGGGGCTGAGTTGCCCGCTCCACGTATTGAAGAGTTCATACCGGGTGCCCGCCGTCAGGGAGAAGCGCCCGACGGCGCGGAGGTCGTAGTTCAGGTAAACCGATTGGCGGTTCCGGCTGTGGATACCCAGGTTGGTGCTCTCAATGCCGTCGCGCAGGCTCTCAAAGCCATAGTGCAACCGGCCATTCGCTCCCAGTTCGTCGCTGTGCCGGAGACTGGCCAGCCAGGTCTCGGAGATGTGGTGATTCGTGTAGACTTGCGGGCGGTCCCGGTAAAGCACGAACAGGTCCGTATGGCGACGGTAACTGAAGCTGGTATTCGTATGCGCACCGAGGTTCTGGCTCGCCATCGCGGCCCAGGCCTTGGTGCGCTCCCAGGAGTTGTAGTTGCCGTAGAACCCTTGCGCGCCGAACGGCCGGTCGAGACCGGCGAGGGTCACTCGCGTGACACCAAGATTGCTTTCGAGATGAGTGACTGAGGAGATCAATGCGTTGCGGTAGTCCCGATTCGGCATGAATCCGGTGGAAAAATCTCGCGACGCCGCGAACTGCTGGGAGAGAATCCCCTTCACCAGGCTGGCCGTAATCCGCTGTTGATTCGTGCCAAAATTGCCCAGCCCGCCCCGCAGACGGATTTCGGAGACCTCGGGCCGCTTCGTTCGGAAATTCACGACACCGCCGATCGCATCCGCTCCGTAGAGAGTGGATCCCGCGCCACGGAGGACTTCAATGCTCTCCAGCGCCTCCAACGGAATTGGCAGGTCCAGGTTGTGATGGCCGCTTTGTGCGTCGTTCATTCGCACGCCATCGAGCAGGATCAGCGTTTGCCCGAAAGTGCCGCCGCGGATGGACAGATCTCCCTGGATCCCGTTCTGCCCACGCTGCCGCAAATCGAGCGAGGGCAGCAGTTTCAGGTAGTCGGTGAAGGTGTTGTGCAGCAGGGGGGACGCGGCCACATTGAGCGAATCCACCGCGCGGTCACTCTCCTCAAGGGGAATGGGCGTGAAGCTTCCCGTAACGACTATCGTCTCCTTGCGGGGAGGAAGCGGCGCGGCGGGTTTCTCCGCGGCTCGCTGATCGGCTGGGTCAGTCTTCCTCGGGGGCTCGGATTGGCCATCGAGTGCGATGCAGATGCCCGGAAAGCTAAGCGCGGCAAGCAGGCCCAAAGAGGACAGCCGGAGCGAAGTTAACATATAAACCGCATGTCATATCGTACCAAATGGTCCGTAATACGACGAGGGAAACTGTCCGCGCTGGCTTAGCCGGGAGCGCAGCCCAGCGCCGAAAATTGCTTAACGTTGTACGAGGTTCGCGCGAGAATGCCCCCACACCGGGCGAGACCGAAACGCCACGTTCACGCAATCTCCCTTAGAGGATTGGTGATTGTGCTTGTTGTTTCAACATGTTAGTATCACTCAGCGCGGTTAGTCGGCTTCCGTTTTGCAACAACATTTGAACAGGAGGAAGAGTATGCTTCGCATGATCGGCTATCGGTCTGCCATCCTTTTGGTCGCAGCGATCGCCTTGTTGTCTCCCACGCGAATGCGGGGACAGGGGTCGGACTTGGGTACGATCCGAGGTGCTGTGACGGATAATTCAGGCGCTCGCATCCCGAGAGTGACGGTGACAATCACCGATACGGGGACAAAGGCGCAACGGGAACTGATCACCAACGACTTGGGGGAATACGAAGCGGCCGGCCAGAAGTCCGGTTCGTACACCGTCACTTTCACGGCTCAGGGCTTCAATACGCTTCAAGTTGGACCGGTGGCCTTGCGTCCGAGCGAGATCACCCGCATCGACGGGCGTCTGGAAGTGGGCCAGACCAACGAGACGGTCACCGTGGTGGCGGAGCCACCGATGATCCAAACCGACAATCCAACGGTTAGCGGCACCCTCACGAACGACGAAGTAACGTCGCTCCCACGCGACAGCCGCGACTATTTCTCATTCCTTTATCTGAACCCGAACGTGACGCAAGCCGCCGGTTCCGGAAGCTTCAAGTTCATCGGCGCGCAGAGCTATGGCGCCAGTTTCTCCGTGGACGGGCAGCGCACCAATGGCGGTGTTTTTGGGGAACCCACGGCCAGCCAGCCTTCGCTTGAAACGATCGGCGAACTGACGGTGATGTCCAACAACTTCACGGCCGAATATGCTGGCGTCGCGAATATTCGCGTCACCACACGACGGGGAACGGGCCAGTATCACGGCTCGCTATTCTACGACAACAAGAATTCCGCGCTGGCGGCCTGGAACTTGAATAACAAAAACGCCAAGGGGGCCTTTGTGCCTACGGCGGCTGTGCCGGAATACCCCTTCCCTTACTTTAATCAGAATGAGTTCGGCGGCTCGTTCGGCGGCCCAGTGCCGAAGGTGAAGAACACGTATTTCTTCGCGGCATACGAGAAGCTGTTCCGGAACTCTCCGGTGTTCTTGCGCAACACCCGGCTGCCTCATCCTTCGCTGCTGGCCGGTGATTTCACGATGATCTCCGATGCAGCCAAGCCCGCTGTGCCGGCTGGAATCACGCTGACTTCCGCGGAGATCGCCCAGAATACCGTGAACGGGCAGGGCTTGGTCTTTACGAAGATCCCACAACGGCTGATGAATCCGGTCGTTGGCAACTTCGTGCAAAAGTACTTCCCGGCAGTCAGCATGAGCGCACCGATCAATACTGGCAACGGGCGTCTGGTGGAGTTCGCCACCAACCTGCCCGGCACCACGCGGCGGGATTTGGGCACCTTGCGGGTAGACCACGATTTCACGGATCGTGACCGAATTTACGGGGTCTACAACGTGCAGGCCGTGACTTCCGCCACGAGTCCGGTAGTATCGCCTTTCATTCCGCTTGGGCTCACTCAGAACGAACGCCGAAACCACACGCTCTCCATTTCGGAGATTCACATGTTCACGCCGACGATCATCAACGAGGCGCGCGGCGGCTTTAACCGCGTGCCGAACCTGCGCAAGAGCAACAACACGATGCGGCAGTTTCTCACCAACATCGGCTTCGACCAATCCGATATCGACGCCTATGGTACCGTGATCGGCGCTTCCACTCTCGATACGTTTGGTCACCCGGCAGTGAACCTCGGTTCCACCTTCCAGGCGTTTACGAACGGCGGGCGGAACACCTACCGGCCGCTCGACCAGAACCTGATCACCTTCGGCGACACCGTCACCTGGGTTACGGGCAAACACGCCATCAAGGCAGGCGCGGACTGGGTGCGCAATGCCGCTGTCGACGGCTTCACGAGCGGCCGCGGCAACCCGCGTGGCGTGATGAATTACACCGGTGCCGGAACGGCTCCGCTCTCCCGTTTTCTGATGGGAATGCCCGCCAACACCGTGAGCTTTGTGAACCAGTTCCGCCCCCCGATGGATGTTTACAACTGGGAACAGGGCTATTTCGTGCAGGACGACTTCAAGGTTCACCCGAGACTTACATTGAACCTCGGCTTGCGCTATGAGATCGTATCCCCGTTCACCGAGAACAACGATTTGCTGGTGAACTTCGATCCGGACTTTGTGGGGCCGGATGGCAAGAAGGGCCGCTTCGTCGTGCCTTCGTCCAAGACCCTGCAATTCGTCGACCCACGGTTCATCGCTTACGGCATTACGACAGCCGACAAACTGGACCTCCCGCGCTCTCTGGTACGGACAGACAGAGGCAGTGTCGCACCCAGAGTTGGCGCGGCATGGCGGATCACCGAGAAAACCGTTCTTCGCGGCGGATACGGCCTGTTCTATCCGACGGCGGCCGCACAGGGCATTCGCGATCCGCTGGCGACCAACTCGTTCCAGGTGGGCCTGACGAAACGGTCCACGGCGGAATCGGCACTCCAGGGCTGGCCCGGCGCGGTTCATGGAATCAGCCCGATGTCCGGGGGCACCGTGAACGCACTCAGTTCGGTCATCTCAGCGAACTGGGTGCCGTTCGGCTTGAAGCAGCCGCGCATCCACCAGTACAACGTTACGGTGGAGCAGGAGATCGGCTGGCAAACGGGAGTCCGGCTTTCGTATCTCGGCACCCTGATGCAGCGGCTGATTTCCGGTTCCGACCTGAACCTGATCCCGCCGAGCGACACGCCGTTTGCGACGACCATTGGGGACGGAGTGACGGCCTGCACACCCGACGACGGCGATTGCGATTTCTCCGACGCGGACCGCAGTCGCATGCCGTTTCCTGGGCTGGGAACCTACCAGATCGGTTTTGGCAACTTCGGCCATGGCCGAAGCAACGCGTTCCAGGCGGAGGTGAACCGAAGGATGGCGCAGGGCTTTACGTTCAATGCCTCCTACACGTATCTAGACCAAAAATCCACTTCACCGGATACTGGAAATTCGAGCCTCGGCGGCACTGCGTATAACCAGTTCGACCCATCGTCGGACTACGGCATGGACGCCTTCACTTCCAGGCACCGTTTCATTACGTACGGGATCGTGGAATCGCCGTTCGGACGCGGAAGGAAGTTCGGTTCCGATATGCACAAGGGGCTGGACGCCGTAATTGGCGGCTGGCAGCTCTCTTGGCAGATGTTCGCAAAATCCGGCACGCCGTTCACGCCGTTCTGGATTTGCGACAATTGCGACCCGATCATGCCGGGCAACGTCGGATCGTCTTCGCTTGACGCGACAGGCGGATTCTACGGAACGACGCTGCGGCCTATCGTGAGCGGAAACCCGAACGTGAAGAGCGGAGACCGAATATGGGATCCCTCCGCGTTCAGCCTGATGCCAATGGGGGCGGACCTGTTCACCAACCCGAATGTGGCCGTCCGCAATCTTCTGAGCGGACCTAGCACCTACGGTTTGAATTTGGGCCTGAAAAAGTTCTTCACGTTCCGCGAGAATATCCGGATCGAACTCGGCGCGGACGTGAACAACATCCTCAACCATCCGATGCTCTCGCCGGACGCATACGACATCGGCGCTCTGGGGAACTTCACGCTGAAGGTGAACCCCACCTCGCTCAAGCCGGAGATCCAATCCGTCGAACGGAATCCCGATTTTGGCCGGCTGCTCAGCAGCTATGACCAAGAGGGAGTGGATAGCCGCCGCGCGGTTCGTTTGCGGATGCGCATCACGTTCTAAAAGAAAGGCGGGCCTGGCCGTCTGCGCCGGGTCCGCCGCCGGTTTTCACTTGAGCCGCGACGCTTCACAGGCGCCGCGGCTTTCTTTCGGGGCTGGTGCTTAAACCGGATGATCGAGAATCTGCTCGTTCTTGCGGTCCCAATACATCTTCTTTCCTTCGCGATAGCTGCGGTTGGCCATCACCACCGCCACCGAGTGAGCGAACCCGGTATCGATACTTCCGTTCGGGGTTTTGCGGTTCCGCATGCACTCGAACCAATTGTCGGTATGGGCCTTCAGGTTGTCGTCCTGGTTGACGGGCGGCACTTCCGTGCTGCCGGGCAGCGTCACCGCTTCCGGCGTCACCTTGCCGGTCTTTAGATCGAAGACGACATTATTGGACCAGCCGCTTCTGGTTTCCGGCAGATACCACCACTGCGGGCTGCCTTCTCCCCCTGGCGAGTACAGCGTGCCGCGCGTGCCGCGGATGATGGTGTGGTCGCCGTAGGCGTTGCCGAACGTCGTGCTGTAACTGTAGAGCACTTCCTTGCCGGCGAAGGTAGACAAGCACTGGAATGTATCCGGGTTCTCGCGAACGTCGTGCCAGGCAAAGATCCCGCCGTTCGACACCGTGTCATCCGGAATGAAAGTATCTATATAGAAATGCACCAGCCCGGACCCGTGGCTGTACCATTGGTCCGTAATTCCGCCGGAAAACTCCTTAAAGATGCGGAACTCAAAGTACACTCGCGGATCGAACGCCCTCCAGGGACGCCCGAGCAGCCAGCGGTTCCAGTCCGTATCCCGTTCGCGAAGAGCGGCGATATCCGGATTCTTCGGCGAACTCCATCGGGGACCGTTGAAATTCCAGCTCTGGTCAATTGATACGATCTTGCCGAGTTTCCCACTCCGGACGATATCACGAACGCGATGCTGGTAAGGGTCGCTCAGCCATTGCGAACCCATCTGCACCACCTGCTTGCTCGCGCGTACGGCGTCGCGCGCAAGCTTGGCGTCCTCCAGTGTATTCGCCATGGGCTTTTCGCAATAGCAATCCTTCCCCGCTCGCACCACCTCGGCCAGAACCTTCGCGTGCTGATGGTCGCCGGTGCCGATCATGACCGCGTCCAACTCCGGGTCCGCGAGAATCTGCTCGGAATACTGGTACATCTTCGGCCGCGCGCCAAAGCGCTTCTCCACGTCCGCGGCGGCTCGCTCCCGATTGACGCTCCAGAGGTCGCAGACGCCGCGAAGATCGAACTTTGGATCCGTGGCGGAGGTCTTCTCCAGCATGCGACGATGGCCCCCAGCCCGGTGTCCGCAACCGATCTGGCCGATCTGAATCCGGTCATTGGCGCCAATAATCCGTGCATACGATCGCGCCGTCAATGGCAGCGCCACGGCGGACGCCTGAAGCATATTTCGCCGCGATACCAGTTTGGTCATTGCCCGCTCCCCGTGAATTGGAATCCTGGATGAGGTCGGTCTCCCTAACGGTTGGGCAGAACCTGGCCCGCACGTTCGGATCTTATCGCAACGGTCATCGGGAGGGAACCGTGCGAACGGCTCCGTGCGGCGCCTTCCCGTTCGCGGGCGCTCGAGCCCGTTAAACGGCGTCGGAGATCGAAGTGAAGCGGAAGCTCTTCAGCCGCAGCGCAGGCAGCAACATGCGGAAATCCCCATAGCGCTCCCCAGCAACTACGGGCAGGACCTGGCCGATTTCTTCAATGTCGCCCAGCAACCGGTAGGGGCTCTCATTGAAACGGAAGTTCTTCAGCGGATGCTGTACCCTTCCGTCTTCGATCCAGAACAGCCCATCCCGAGTGAGGCCCGTGAATAGCGCCTGCTGCATGTCAACCGGCCGAATGTACCACAGCCGCGTCACCAGCACGCCGCGCTCCGTGTTCGCAATCAGCTTGGAAATGGGGGTGTCGGTGCCGTCCATGATCAGGTTGTTCAGGAAGGGCCCGGCCGCTTTCTTGCTCCGCTCCGCCCAATAGCGCGAGTAGCTGAGGTTCTTCAGGACTCCGTTGCGAACGAAGTCGGCCGGCTTGATCGGGAATCCGTCCCCGTCAAAGGGCCGCGACGGAATCGTCCGGTTTGCCGGGTCCGTATAGATGTTCACGCGAGGGTCGAAAATCTTCTCGCCAATCCGGGTCTTTCCGTCCGGTGCGGAAAATACGCTTCGGCCCTCGTCGGCTCTGCGCGCATCCAAGATGCCGCGCATCATGTTGCCGACAAGATCCGCCACCGCCTGCGGTTCGAGAATCGTGGGGTAATCTTCCGGCTTGATCTCCTTCCCGTTCCTGGATTCGATCGCCTTGTGGGCAGCCATGCCGGTGGTCTCTTTGAAGTCCAGACCTCCCACGCGGCTGGAACTGACAGCGGTGTAGCCGGATCCCCGATCATCTGGCGTCCGCGCCGTAACGGAGTACGTGGCCACGCTCCCGCGATGGTAAGCGAACAACCCGGCTGAATTCGCGACGGATTGCTCCGTTCCGCTCTGCTCAAACAGGCCCGCCACGATCACCTTGCGCTCGTTCGCGACACGGATGGCATCCGCGACGTGTTGCGCCCGTTTCGCCGCCGTCATCTCCGCGGTCTCGGGGTCGTAGGCGTCCACTTCCAGGTACTTCTGCGGTCCAAGCAGGGGCAGGTATTCTCGGTCCTCGGGCGAGATCGCGGCAAGACGCTCCGCCTGCGCCACCAACCGCTTGAGTTCCTCCACGGCGTTCTTCGGGTTCGCCAGATCCACCGCTCCGGCCGCGCTTGCTTTTCGCTTGCCTTTCCAGGCGGTGACGTTGGCCTGGCCAGTGAGCGTGAGGCCGCTCGTCGTGGGCGCGTTGCGCGCAAAGCGCAGAAATCCATGGCGCGCATGGGAGAGGCTGATCTCCACTTCGGGGACGCTGGCAGCCTTCAGAGCCTTGCTTGAGATGTCGCGGGCTTGCTCACTCGTCACGATTTCCTCCCGGTATTGATCACGTTCACGCCGCGAAACCGCGTTGGCGTGCAGCCATGGCTCACCGCATTGCTCTGCGGGGGTTCGCCCTTGCCGTCATTGAATGCGCCCCCCAGTTCGTATTCCGCCTTGCCGGCCACTCCATCGCAGGAACTCCAGAATTCCGGCGTGCGCGCCTGGTAAGCCACGTCGCGCAGCATACGGGCTTTCTTGCCGTTCTTGATCTCCCAGAAGACCTGCCCGCCGAACTGGAAGTTGTAGCGCTGCTGGTCAATCGAGAAGCTGCCATCGCCCAGGATGAGGATGCCGTTGTCGATCTCGGAAAGCAGTTCCGCTTCGGTGAGCTTGCTGTCCATCGGGTCCAGCGAGACATTCGGCATGCGCTGGAAAACCACACTGGACCAGGAATCGGCATGGGTACAGGCATGCGCCTTCACTCCCTCTACAAGGCCCTCCTGCTCTCGCGTGGTCTGATAGTCGATGAAAACTCCATCCCGAATCAGATACCAGCTCTGCGCCGGAGCGCCGTCGTCGTCGTAGGCCACGGTGGCCAGCCCATGCGGCTGAATGCGGTCCGCCACCATGTTCACCCACTTAGAGCCGTACTGGAATTTGCCCAGCTTGTCCGGGGTGAGAAAGCTGGTTCCCGCATAGTTGGCTTCATAGCCAAGCGCGCGATCGAGCTCCGTGGGATGTCCGCAGCTTTCGTGAATGGTGAGCCAGAGGTGGTTCGGGTGAAGCAGCAGGTCATAGACGCCCGGCTCCACCCCGGGGGCCTTCAGCTTCATCACCGCTTCCTCGCCGGCCTGGGCGGCCTCCTCCACCAGCGGGTATTGCTCAATTGCTTCCCAGCCGCGCTGAATCGGCGCCATCATCGACCGCCGGGATTGCGAGTCGCCCTTCGCACGGTCCACGGCCGTCACGCTGAACTGGGCATGCGAGCGCACGATATCCTGCTGGATCCGGGAGCCGAGGCTGGAGGCGAAATAGCGGTCTTCGCGGACCGCGCGCACGTAGCTGGAAACGAAGCCGACCCCTTTCGTGGCCAGGGCAGCCGCATTCACCTTCATCAGGAGGTCTACCTTGCGCTCAATCGGGATCGTGAACGGGTCAATCTCGTAGGCGGATTTCCATTGAGCTGTGTACGCCTTCAGCGGAGCCAAACGGACAGGCCTGGTTTGGATGGCGCCGTTGGCCTCCGCGATATCGATGGCGTTCTTCACGGCCTGGGCCAGCGCCTCTTCGCGAAAGTCGTTGGTGGCCGCGAATCCCCAGGCGCCTTTCTTCAGCACCCGGACGCCGTAGCCGTAGCTGGAACTGGAGGAAACATTCTGCACCTGTCGCTCGCGGGTGAAAATGCCCTCGTTGTCATAGCGGCTTACGCGCAGATCGGCGTATTCCGCGCCGGCCTTCTTCGCGAGTTCCATGGCCATGTCGGCCAAGCGGTCGCGGTCTGCCTTTTCAGCCGCGCTGAGCCTCGCCAGGGGCACGGTGGCCGCGATTGCCAGCCATTCTCTGCGATTGAGCATCCAGATCCTCCCGGCCTGCTCGTGTTCGAGTGGCCTGCTCTTCATGCTACACAACGCAACCCGACGAAGTTAGGCGCGGCGAACCCAGATCCTTCGCGGCTCGAAACCCCGTTAGCGGGCCTCCGCCGTTACGGGAGTCTCTTTGAGCCAGCGTTGAAAGAACGACTTCCACGCCGGGTCAATCGTTGGCCCCGTCGCATGGTGTCCATCGGCGGTGGAAGCGAATTGCAGCCGTTCGCCAATTCCAAGCAGGTTGTAGACTTCTTTCGCGCGGTTGAAATAGCCCCAGCTAGCCAGATCGTCCGAGTCATGCCCCTCGGCCTCACTCTGGCTGCCACCGATCAGCAGGAATGGCCGGGGTGCTGCCAGCGCGAGCAGTTCGTGATGGTTGCGCTCAAAGCCCGGGCGCTTCACATCCGGATTGAGCAGGCTCTGCACGGTTCCGCGCAGCTCGGGAACCGGATAGTCCTCCGTGTGGATGTCGTCGAAGCGGTGACGCCAGTCGAGGTACCAGGTGTCGTAGTAGTTGGTGCCGCCGTTGATCGCAATATGCGGATCAATCGAAACCGTTGCGATGATGCTGGGAGAGAATGCGCCCACATACACTGCCGTTTTGGCGCTAAGCGAGAAACCGATGAAGCCGATGCGGTCCGTCTGCACTTCGCGGCGGGACCGCAGGTATTCCACTTCGCGCTCCACATCATGCACCATCTTCGCCATGGGAAGCCAGTGGCCAAAGCGCGCGTACACCTTCTCGTTCACCAACTTCTCGCTAACATCGTCGCGGTAGTTCCGGATGAACGACCAACTGGTGAGAACGACATAGCCATTCGAAGCGAGATAGTCTCCCCACCACTCTTCCGGCTTCTGGTAGTCCGGTGTCGAAGAGGTCCAGGCGATCACCGCCGGGAACGGTCCGTCGCCTTGGCCGCGGGGCAGCAGAAGCAAATGCTTCTGGTAGAAGTCGGTTTCAATCGGGATTTCCAGATCGATTCGGGTATAGTGCTCCTTTTCCTCCGTGCTCACTGTGCGGACTTTGGTCACGTCACCGAACCATTTTCTATCTGCGTCACCCGGTGCGAGTTTGCCGAGGATCTCCATCCACTTCGCCACAATCGCCGGGCGGCGTTCGCCGTACCATTCGGCGGCGGTGGTGACTCTCCGGCCGTCCGGGCCTACGAGTGGCGAGATCAGCGGGGTATTCTCCTGATCGGGCTCAGGCGCCGGCGTGCGCGGGCTGTTTGCCGGATGATAGTGCGTCCGCGCGAGTTCTTGCGGCGCTGGTTCGGGCACAATCACCTGGGTCAATCCTGACTGTTGCGGCCAGGCGAACGCGTTGAAAAGCACGATCCCAATAAGCACGCGGACCGTTGCGTCGTGCCAATTCAAACTTCGCCATCCCGTCGCGGTGCGGTTCGTCATCCTTTTCTCCATGCGGCCCTTACTCCTCTCGCGATGCGCGGCAGTCCACGCGGCGAAGCGCGTGAAACTGTTCTTACCGTCGCATTCTCTCACTTGCGGGATGCGGAAACGATTGCGTGCGCGGTCGCTATCGTCACCCGGTTTCGATACGCTAAGTGCGGCGTTTCGCCCAGCATCCGCTTGGCGCGGCGACTATTTGTTCGGGAGCCGTCTAATGTCTGTTGCCAGAGTGACCGAGGTGATTTCCTCTTCAAAGATCAGTTTCGAAGATGCGGTGAAGCAGGGAATTGAGCGCGCGAACAAGACGCTGAAGAACGTCCAGGGGGCCTGGGTAAAGGATCAGAAAGTGGTGGTGAAGGATGGCGTGATCACCGAGTACCGCGCAACCCTGAAGATCACCTTCGTGCTCGTGGATTAGCCGCGAGGATTCATTTCCCGGAAAGGCTCGCTCCGCCCGAGTTGTAAGAGGAGGGCCGGGGCGTGGCCGTTCGGGTGCGGAAGGTTCGAGGACTTGCGGAATCGTTGCACGTTCGTGATACTGATAATGTATTCCCGATTAGACGATTGCCCTATGCCCTCGCTTCGGTCGTTCCCGCGTTTCGTTGTTCTGACCCTGCTTCTCATCGCCCTTTGCGCTCTGCCGCTTCCCGGCCAGCCCACCACCGGAAGCACCCCCGCAAACGGGAGCATCCGGGGAGTGGTGACTCTCGAAGGCTCGGGCAAGCCCATCCACGAGGCGCTGGTGACCTCGCCGCAGCTTCGACGGGTGTTCAGCAGCGATGAGGACGGCCGTTTTGCGATCAACAATCTTCGGCCCGGAAATTATGACCTGATTGTGCATTTGGGCCAGCTTTCCGATGCCCGCCAGCGGGTAACCGTGGAAGCCGGCAAGACGGCCAATGTCGCCTTCCAGTTGGGCATTCGCCCGGTGCGGGAGCACATCAATGTGACGGCCACCGGGACCCAGGTGACCGCCCAGGAATCGCTGCAATTGGTGACGTCGGTCGAATCCACGGAGCTGATCACCCGGATGTCGCCGTCTCTCGGCGGAGCGCTCGATGAAGTGCCGGGAGTGACTCGCAGAAGTTTCGGGCCCGGCAATGAACGGCCCGTAATCCGGGG
>JBDIBK010000020.1:0-40750 GCA_039812845.1 Bryobacterales bacterium | reverse complement strand
ATTTCGAACGCGCGCTTGCGGGGAATCGCCGGATCTCCGGAGCGGAGATGGCGCTCATTCTTCTTGCGGAGAGGCGGGGGGAATCTGGCACTGCGACGCGCATGCTTGAGCGGCTAAAGGCGCACGACAAGGGCTTTGCGGCGCGCTGGCTCGAATGGAATTTTTATCTCAGAAACGGTCCGCCGGACCGATTCCGGGAGGGGGCGGAGGGCATCCTTCGGCATGCTCCGGCGAATTTTCGTGGAGACTTCCCGCTCTTGCGCCTCACCGGGATGCCGAGCGATGCCGTTGTTCAAACGATGCTCGCTTCTGGGAGCGCGGGGCGCGCGTTGGAGTATGCGGCTAGTCTCGCGGAGGAGGGCGATTCCGGGTCCGCGGACCCGCTTTTGGGCCTTTTGGGGCGCGTGGATCGCGGTTTGGCGAGAGAGACGGCGCTTCGCTTCGTTGCGGAACAACTGGGGCATCGCCGGGGATTTGAACCGGCAGCCAGAGTGTGGGCGGAAGCGGTGAAAAGTGGGCTGATCCCGGACCGTCGCCGATCGCGGGATGACGATGCCATATTGAATTCGAATCCGCGCTTGCGTTTGCCCTTCGTTCCACGAAGCTTCGACTGGTCCGCCGCGGAGAATCGATGGGCGACGGTTTCAAGCGCCGGGGAGGACGGTCTTCGGGTTGAGTTTCGCTCCGACGCGCCGGAAGGGATGCCCCTCCTTTCCAAACTAATCCTGCTGCCGGAGGGGACGGAGTCCGTGCGGATTCGCATGCGCACAGAGAGGATGGATCGCGACGAGCCGATGGGGGAGATTCGGAATCGCCGAGCGGTCTGGCAACTCTACGATGCTGTATTGAACCGGGTAATTGTAAAATCTCATACCGAGGGGGAGCCGTGCGGAGAGGACTGCCGGGTATTCGACCTGCCAACGGGAGGCGCAGAGAATTCCGGCGCTATTTTTGTCAACTTGGCCGTAGGAAAAGCAGAGGGTGCTGGGGGAGAGTTGAGAACCTTCGAGGTGACCGAAGTCGAATTCGAAACGCTCCCATGAAGCGGCAGTGGAATCGGATCGAGCACGCCAGTATAGGGTGCATGCGGAACGGGTTCCATGCCACCCCGGAACGTGTGCGGTTTTTCCCAACGAAGGACGGCGGACAGCACAGAACCCGGCGTTCGGGAACGGTGCCTTCTGGATGAAGGGAGCTAGCGGCAGGAGATTTTCATTTGAGCTTGGGCGAAATTCACGTGAAATGGAATTTTTTCGTGATTTTCTCCACAAATTGGGAGATTCTGGAGCTTGACCCGAGGCACTTCGTTGAGTACAGTCAAAGGGTTTGAATTTCCAGAGACCGCTTTGCCGTGGGGGAGATCCCGATGGCCGAACGGTCGCCGCACAGAGGACTGATGACAGGCACTCCTACGGCAATCGCAAACAAGAGCATCTGGCGTCTGCTGGCGATGGCGGCGGTTTTCAGCGCAATTGCCTCTGGACAATGGTTTGACGCCGTTTCAGAATCGACCGGGCCGCTGCCCTCCGAGATCCTTCTGGCGCAGAACATTCGCCCGGCGCATCTGCCGAATCGGCCCGTGGATGCCCGCTCCGAGGCGTTTCGCCGCAGCGCCGAGCACATGCGTGCCGGGCGACAGGCCCTGGACTCGGGGCGCTTTCTCGATGCCAGGGTGGAATTCGATGCCGCCGTCGAGGATCTGATCGGAGAAAGCTCGATCAATTTTTCAACGGACACAGCCGCGCGCGAATCGCTGGAGCGCCTGATCCAGGACATCCACCGCTTGGAAGCCACCCGGATGGACCTTGCGGATCCATCGGAATCTCCGGTTTATCAGCAATCCCCGCTCGACCAGATCCCGGAACTGACTTTCCCGATTGACCCGAAGCTCAAGGCGACCGCGCTCGAGCAGATCCTTTCGCGGAGCGGTGAATTTCCACTGGAATTGAACGATACCGTGCTTTCTTATATCCGCTACTTCACCTCAGAGCGCGGTTCGCGGACTTTTGTGGCCGGGTACCGCCGAAGCGGCCGTTACCGCGACATGATCCTGCGGATTCTGGACGAAGAGGGGCTTCCACGGGAACTCCTCCATCTGGCGCAGGCGGAAAGCGGCTTCATGCCGCGCGCGGTATCCTGGGCGGCTGCCGGTGGACTTTGGCAGTTCATCGGGTCTCGCGGCCAGGAATACGGGTTGCTGCAAACGGCTCTGACCGATGACCGTTTTGACCCGGAGAAGGCAACGCGTTCGGCGGCTCGGCACCTGCACGACCTCTATCGCCAGTTTGGGGACTGGAACCTTGCGATGGCGGCCTACAATTGCGGCCCGGCCTGCGTGGAGCGTGCCATTGAGCGAACGGGATATGCGGATTTTTGGGAACTGCGGCGTCTGAACGTCATTCCGAAGGAAACCACGAACTACGTTCCAATCGTGCAAGCTCTTGCGATCATCGCCCTGAATCCCGCCGCTTACGGAATCGAGCTTCCGGAGATGGATCCGCCGCAGCGTTTCGATACCCACACGCTAGAGGCAAAGACGAACCTGAACCTGGTGGCCGATCTTCTGGGAATCACGAAAGCGGAGATTCGAGAAATGAATCCGGCTGTGAAGGGGGAGGTTGCGCCGGCTGGATATCCGCTCCGGGTACCCAAGCAGAGCGTTCCGGAATTGCTTGCCGGCCTCAATCAAGTTCCAGAGGAGAAGCGGGTGGCTTGGCGGGCGCACCGGGTGAGCGCCGGCGAGACTCTCCCCGCAATTGCGCAGCAGTATAAGGTGACCTCTTCGCGGATTGCCGAGGCGAATGAACTCATCTCGGACGCCGCCCCAAATGGCACCCCGACTGCCGCGCCCGTGAACCCAGGCGATGTGCTCTTAATCCCGGCCACGTACTCCGAACCCGTCGTGAAGAACCGGACGGCCCGGCAGAAGGCTTCGAGCAGGAAGTCGGCGAACAAGCGTACTACGGCGAAAAAGGCACGCTCTTCGGCGAAGGCCAAGGCTTCGAAATCGAGTTCCAAGTCTACGGCACGAACGAAAAGCACGGCTACGGCAAAGTCTCGTCAAACCACTCGACGGGCAGTAAGCGCAAGAAAAGCAAAGACATCCAAATCGGCGAGCGCGTCCCAATCCTCTCGGTAGCTGGAGTTTGGGCCTCGAATGCAACGGCCGAATGGCACCCGCCACGCTGCGTGGTGGTGCGTTCGCCGCGCCGCAAGAATCCTCGCTGCCAAATCACAGAAAAACCTCTTTATTTTGTTATGACTGCGTTATTCTATTTGGTGACGGCGAACAAAACAGGAGACCTCGGCAATGTTCCGCTACAGCGCGCTGGCTCTCGAGTCCGATTGGGACGAATTCGGTTACACCGACGCCAGCGATATCGAAATCGAGTCCGACATCCTGGAACTTGGAGACGAGTATGAGGCTGAGGAACCAAGAAGCGCTCTCCCGATACGGAAGGAATCGGTCGCCGCTGCCCCTCCCTCTGGACGCGTGACGCCGCCAATGAACGGCGAAGCCGTTGTGCCCTCCACGGCGGTCACGAACACGAACGCGGCGCTCGATTCGCGGAATCGAGAGAGTCAACGCGGGCGCTCTGGATCCGCAGCCGGAAATTCGAGTTCCGTCGCCGTCAAGCCGCCCGCCACCCTGAAAAAAGAGAAAGAGGCAAGCGCTCCGACGAGGGCGGCCGCCGTTCCCGCCGCCACCAGCTCGGCGAAGTATCCGGCCAAAGCGGCCAAGACGAGGAGCGCCGCGGCGGATGCGCCTCCGCCACGGAAGTCGCCCGGCAATGAGCATGCGCTGCCAAAGAGTTCCCCGAAACGGGAGGGCAAGTCCGTCGCAAAGACAGCCTCCTCGAAGGGCACGGGTTCCAGCCGTCCAGCCAAGGCCGTGGTCAAACCCCCGGTGAAAGCTGTCGTGAAGAAGTCTACTGGCACGATGTCCACTGGCGCGAAATCCGCGTCCAAGGCGCAAGCCTCAAAGGCAACTCGCTCGGGGGACGGACGCACCAGGATCGCGAATTCGAAAGGGGCTGCAAAGCCCGCGCCGGTCGCCACGAAATCCGCTTCGCAGAGAGATTCCAAGAAAGCGATGTCAAAAGCGGAAGGCACGCCAAAGCGGCCGGTTGCAGGCAAGGCTGCACGGCCGAAGAAAGCAAGCGCAAAACGCCCGAAGTCGCCTGCCCGAACTTCGAAAGCAACGGCTCCAGCACGCCGGGCGGCAGCGAAGACAGTGCCGTCAAAGCAAACTGCCTTCGCGAAACCGGTGGCCAAGAAAGCGGCTCCCGCGAAACGAAAGCGCTAGCCTATCCCCGCCACGCAAGGGACGTCAGCTTCCCGTCATTCTCCCGGTTGCCGCCAAACGCGTGCAGGCGGAAATCCGCGCCTTCCGCGCCAAATTCCGCGTGAACCCACCCTACGGGTTCGGAGTCGTTGAAATTGTAACCGATGGCCGGAATATTGATGAGGTGCATCCCCTTCACTTGATCGTAGGCATAGCGATGCGAATGCCCATACACGAGGGCCTTCACGTTGCGGTTCGAGGTAAGAATGCTGAGAAGGCGGTCCGTGTCGAGCAGGTCACCGTCACGGTCCCCCGGCGTATGGTGCATGAAGACCAGGATGGGCGTGCTTCCGGCCGAAGGGAGGTATTGCTCCAGCCAGACACGCTGTTCCTTGCCCAAGAGTCCCGAGACGAGATTCGTCCGCAGCATGGAATCGAGGATCACAAGCCTAACCGGGCCAGCTTGCGTCACAACGACGTGCTTGTCGTGGATGGC
This sequence comes from Bryobacterales bacterium, assembly GCA_039812845.1. Lineage (GTDB taxonomy): Bacteria > Acidobacteriota > Terriglobia > Bryobacterales > Bryobacteraceae > JACTMJ01. The sequence continues at coordinate 35,969 of JBDIBK010000020.1, read as the reverse complement.
CTGTTCCTCACCCGGCGATTCGGCGAAAGTGGCGGCAAAATTCTTGCGATGGTCGTGATTGCCAATCGACATGGCGAGAGGCATTTTGGCGAAGATCGGGGCGAGCAGCGTCTTCACATTCGCGTAGTCCCCCGGCAGCCCCTCAAGGCGCGCGATATCGCCGTTCACGAGCGCGCCTTCCACCCCCGACTCCGCGACGACGGGCGCGATCCGCTTGAGGTTCTCATAGGGGCGGAAGCCGCGATACTCGTTCAGGACATCAGTGGGAATATGAATGTCGGAAAGAAGGGCCCAGCGAGCGCGCGGAGATTGCGCCCTGCCTCGCCCGGCCATTGCAGCGAACCCTGCCGCCGCAGCGGCCGACCCAATGGATTCACGCAGAAACCCGCGTCTGGTGGGTACTCGATACAGTGCCATTTGAACCTCCGAAGCTATTAGCGTACTAAAAGCGTTCCTGGATCAGGAACAACCGATGCCGCAACGGGCCATTCCTCCAGGAAGCGGTGCCGTGCACGTTCCGTTTCATCGGATCTGGCCGGGATGCGCCGAAGCGTCTCGATGTTCCGGGTCATTAGACATCTTAAATCGTTGGGAAGGTCGGGCATGTTGCAATAGCGGCGACACAGCTTATCCCTGGCTCTTCCACTCGACCCTCCCCACCGGGGACTTGAATGCAATTCTTCGCCCTGCGCAAGCGAGGGGACCCTCCGGAAGGGTGGCGCATGCCCAGCGCGAGCGGTATTTTCTCTTTGTGTTCGCCCTCGATTGGTCAACCGATCTGCGTTCGCGTATCCACCAAGCCAAGAATGCATCGACAATGTAACCACTTCGGGATTCGCTCCGAGGCGAAGAGTTCGTAAGCATACCCTTATCCGAGAGTTCAATTGTTTCATTTGGTTTCATGGGTACTATGCTGGCTCGACTGCCAGCCCAATCCCGGCCATCGCAAAGTGCCCCAATTTCAGCCATTTGATCCCTAAATCCGGTTCGAAAAGTACCAGGAAGCGCGACTCGTAGGGCCTCACGGATCAACACGTGTGAATGATGGCGACTTCTCAATAAGCAATTTGGAAAGCGTTCATATGCTCCGATGAGATGTTTACATTTCCTGAAAATGTAGAGATCTCGATATGTTTTGTTACAAGCCGAAACAAATTCCGTAAGCGATGTTATGGTACCCCTAGTACCTTAAAGTCTTCTTGGTGAGCTTTTTGGATAAGAATGGAGAAGGTTTTTGGCGAACGTTTCAGGTACCTCTGGAGCGGTCCGATGAGAACTCAAAGACCATCGGAGAAGATTCTCAATGCAGTTTGCTGGCTTCACTTCCTCTCGATTCCCAATGGAATTGGGAAATTTAACGATTGCACTTTCTCATGTTAGGCGTACTTTCACACTGTGTCTTTTCCTGGTCCTGATCTGTGGAGCCAGCCTTGCTCAAGCCAATTCCCGATCGCTGTTTCAGTCCCCGTTGTCCGCATCGGCCGCTGCCGACGTCATTTCGTCTCCGTTTGATCCGGTGGAAAGATTGCGGAGCCGTCCCGTTGGCCTCGACGCAGCGGCCTTGAAGGAACTGATTGCGTCGGCCCGCATGAAGGCCGATGTTCGCAGTATCGCTCTGCCCTCAACCGAACTCAACCTGTTCGAGGATACGGCGCTCCCCTTCTTCGTGGAATCGATGCGCCCCACGGATGATGGCGTGGGCCAAGTGCTTACGGGGCCTGTCGGCTACAACCACGATGGGCAGGCGATCCTCACGATTTACCGCGGGGCAATGGCCGGGTCAGTGCGGTTGGCCAGCGGAGAGTTCTATCAGATATTCGTCCCCGAGAATGGCGTCGGCGATGTGGAGCAATGCCGCTTTCGCGGGTATTCGCACGGCGAACCCGATTTTCTGATCCCCGATGAAGCTGAGCAGCCGCTTCAACCCGAGAGTTTCCGGCCGGGGAAAGGCACCGACCTGGCTCAGTATGCGAATACGGCGAGCGCCGCTTCCGTGGTTGACGTGATGGTGGCCTATACCGCGAGGGCCCGGGAGGCCCGGGGCGGCGCGGCGGGAATGCTTGCTCACATCAACCAGGTATTCGCGGAGAGCAATGTTGGCCTCGCGAACAGCCAGGTGGCGATGACCTTCCGGCTAGTTCATGCGGTGGAGGTGAATTTCGATGACACGCTCAGCACGATGAGCTACAGTTCCGCTCTCTCGGCGATCCGCGACAGCGGGGATGGATTCGTCGATGAGATCCACGCTCTCCGGGACCAATACGGTGCGGACATGGTGTCTCTTTTCGTCAACCCGCCGCTGCCCAATTCGGGCAGCTTCACCGTGGGCATGGCTTACATGCTGGGGAGCAGCCCGGGCAGCTTCGGACCGTACGCATTTTCCGTGGTCCATCAAGGCTATGCGGGGGGAAGCTCCCTCACGTTCCCTCACGAAGCCGGGCACAACCTGGGATTGAACCATGACGCGGACCACGGCGGGAAGTATGGCGGCCTGTACATTCATTCGGTGGGCTACCAGCAGAAGACGCTCGATCCGAAGTTCTTCACGATCATGGCGTATTCGGCGGACTGCAGCGGCTGCACGCCGATCAACTATTTCTCCAACCCTCGGGTGAGCTATTCCGGAATTCCGGTGGGAATCGCCGACGTAAGCGATGCCGCTCGTACCCTGGAAGAAGTTCGGACCGCGGCGGAAGGCTGGAGGAATGCGTCCACGGGAACCTGTTCCTATGCGCTAAGCAATGGATCTTCCTCTTTTGGCAGCGCAGGCGGCACGACCGGCATTGGGGTCACTTCGGGGTCCGGCTGTTCCTGGACCGCAACCTCGAACGCCGCGTGGATTACGGTCACGGGCGGGGCGAGTGGGACGGGGAATGGCACGGTGAGCCTCTCGGTTGCACAGAATACTTCGACTTCTTCGCGCACGGGAACGGTTACGGTGGCTGGGCAGACATTTACGGTCCAGCAGGCGGCGGCACCCTGCACCTATTCGCTCAGCAGCACGTCCGCGTCGCTCGGGAATTCGGGCGGGACGGCAGCGGTGAACGTCCTTAGTGCTTCGAATTGCTCCTGGACGGCGACGTCTAACGCTGGCTGGATCACGGTGACGGGTGGGGCGAGTGGGACGGGGAATGGCACGGTGAGCCTCTCAATTGCCGAGAACACATCGACTTCTTCGCGCACGGGAACGGTTACGGTTGCGGGACAGACATTCACCGTCCAGCAGTCGGCGGCCCCTTGCACCTATTCGCTGAGCAGCACGTCCGCTTCCCTAGGGAACGCGGGCGGAACCGCCGGAGTGAATGTTCTCAGCGCGTCGAACTGCTCCTGGACGGCGACCTCGAACGCCGCGTGGATTACGGTGACGGGCGGGGCGAGTGGGACGGGGAATGGCACGGTGAGCCTCTCAATTGCCGAGAACACATCGACTTCTTCGCGCGCGGGAACGGTCACGGTTGCGGGGCAGACATTCACGGTTCAGCAGTCGGCGGCCCCCTGCACGTATTCGCTGAGCAGCACATCCGCGTCGCTCGGGAACGCGGGCGGGACAACGGGGGTGAATGTCCTCAGCGCGTCGAACTGCTCCTGGACGGCGACCTCGAACGCCGCGTGGATTACGGTGACGGGCGGGACGAGTGGGACGGGGAATGGCACGGTGAGCCTTTCGGTTGCCGAGAACCCCTCGACCACGTCGCGCACGGGAACGGTCACGGTTGCGGGACAGACATTCACGGTTCAGCAGTCGGCGGCCCCTTGCACGTATTCGCTGAGCAGCACGTCCGCGTCGGTCGGGAACTCCGGCGGGACGACGGCGGTGAACGTCCTTGGCGCTTCGAACTGCTCCTGGACGGCGACGTCGAACGCGGCGTGGATCACGGTGACGGGCGGGGCGAGTGGGACGGGGAATGGCACGGTGAGCCTTTCGGTTGCCGAGAACCCCTCGACCACGTCGCGCACGGGAACGGTCACGGTTGCGGGGCAGACATTCACGGTTCAGCAGTCGGCGGCCCCCTGCACGTATTCGCTGAGCAGCACATCCGCGTCGCTCGGGAACGCGGGCGGGACAACAGGGGTGAATGTCCTCAGCGCCTCGAACTGCTCCTGGACGACGACCTCGAACGCCGCGTGGATTACGGTGACGGGCGGGGCGAGTGGGACGGGGAATGGCACGGTGAGCCTCTCAATTGCGGAGAATACATCGACTTCTTCGCGCACGGGAACGGTTACGGTTGCGGGACAGACATTCACGGTGCAGCAGTCGGCGGCCCCCTGCACGTATTCGCTGAGCAGCACGTCCGCGTCGCTCGGGAACGCGGGTGGGACGACGGGGGTGAATGTCCTCAGCGCTTCGAACTGCTCCTGGACGGCGACGTCGAACGCTGCGTGGATTACGGTGACGGGCGGAGCGAGCGGCACGGGGAATGGCACGGTGAGTATTTCCGTTGCGGAGAATCCGTCGACCTCATCGCGTATGGGCAGCATTACGGTTGCGGGGCAGACGTTCACCGTCCAGCAGTCGGCGGCCCCTTGCACCTATTCACTCAGCAGCACGTCCGCTTCCCTTGGGAACACGGGCGGGACAACGGGGGTGAATGTTCTCAGCGCTTCGAACTGCTCCTGGACGGCCACGTCTAACGCAGGCTGGATCACCGTCACCGGCGGCGGGAGCGGCACGGGGAACGGCACAGTGAGCATTTCGGTTGCGCAGAATACTTCGACTTCTTCGCGCACGGGAACTGTTACGGTTGCGGGGCAGACGTTCACCGTCCAGCAGTCGGCGGCCCCTTGCACCTATTCGCTGAGCAGCACGTCCGCTTCCCTCGGGAACGCGGGAGGGACAGCGGGGGTGAATGTTCTCAGCGCTTCGAACTGCTCCTGGACCGCCACCTCTAACGCGGCGTGGATTACGGTGACGGGCGGCGGGAGCGGCACGGGGAACGGTACGGTGAGTATTTCGGTTGCGGAAAACCCGTCAACCGCGCCACGCACGGGAACGGTCACAGTTGCCGGGCAGACGTTCATGGTCCAGCAGGCCGCCGCGGTGCCAATCCCGGTTCCTTGCGACTACGCACTGAGTGCCAACAGTTTCTCGCTCAACCAACAGAGCGGCACGCTGCAGGTTTCGGTCTCGACGGGTGCGGCATGTTCCTGGACGGCTCTCTCTCAGGCGGCATGGATGACGGTCACCACTTCCGCATCGAACGCCGGCAGTGGATCGGTGTCGGTCGCAGTGCAAGCCAATTCCTCGGCCTCATCTCGCACGGGAACGCTGACGATTGCCGGGCAGGCGGTCAGCGTCACGCAAGCAGGGCAACCCGCACTTCCCGTGCTGACGGTCTCCCCCAGCCAGATCGTGCTTTCGAGCCGAGAGGATTCCCTCGCCGCCGCCTCAACCACGGTAACCGTGCAGACCAACGAGTCCGGCGCGGCCTTCACGGTTGGCAACGGGCTTCCCTCCTGGCTGACGGTGACAGCCTCTGCCGGGTCCACGCCCGCCACGCTGGCGATTTCCGCGAATCCTTCCGGGCTCGCACCGGGCAGTTATACCGCCACCGTGCCCATTTCGTCGGTGGGAACGGCGAACCCCAGCGTTTCTATCGGCGTTACGTACATTGTGGAGAGCGACATCGTGATTCGTTCCAGCCCGCGCTCCCTCTCGTTCAGCGCATCGAGCGGAAACACGCTTCCGTTGTCTCAGTACATCCGGGTGAAAGTTTCGGGCTCCAGCACTCCGGTGCGCGCATTCGTGGAAGGCGGGAACTGGATTTCTGCCTCCGCGGAACTCGTTCGGAACTCCTGGGTTGTGGAGGCCTCAGTGAATCCCAGCGGCCTCAAGCCGGGAGTCTATGATGCGCAAGTCGGGGTCTCCTGCCTCTCGGCAAGCTGCCAGCCGATGCTCATTCCGGTGCGTCTGCAAGTGAACGCGCCCAGCCAAGCGGATGGCGTGCAGACCGCGGGCGGTTCCGTCAAGATCGCGTCGGGTGGCATCGTCAATGCCGCGAGCTTCCAACAGGGAACCGCGGAAGGGTCATGGATGAGCATTTTCGGCTCCGGCTTCACGGAGAAGGCCCGGGAGTGGACGCTCGACGATTTTGACGGCGCGCGCTTCCCCCGGACGCTTGACGGTGTCACGGTGAAGGTGGATGGGAAGACCGCGCCGATCCACTTCGTCGGCCCCAACCAGATCAACTTCCAGACTCCCGCGGGAATCGCCAAGGGATGGGTCCTGGTGGAACTGGTCACTCCGTTTGGAACGGACAAGGCATACACGTACGCCTCCAAGGAGAACCCGGGATTCTTCCAGATCGATGCGGGCGGGCAGGTTGCCGCCCTGTTCAGCGACGGCAGAGCGGTTGGCCGCCTTCCGGAGAAACCGGCAGCGGGCGCGAAGTGGACTCCGGCCAAGGCCGGGGACACGATCGCCATCTTTGGAACCGGTTTCGGCCCGACGGATCCTGGCGTGGAGCCGGGCGTGATCTTTGCGGGCGCGGCTCCCTTGATCGCGAAAGGCGCGCTTCGTGTTTACATTGGCGGAATCGAAGCGAAGGTCGAGTTTGCCGGACAGTCTGGCGGAGGCTTGAACCAGTTAAATGTGGTGGTGCCGCCGTTGCCGCACGGGGATCATGAAATCCTTGCGGTTATCGATGGAGCTCCGACGCAATTCGCGGGCAGGCTGGCCGTCGATTAGGGGCTGGCACGCTCAGTAACCCGAATTCCGCGCGAACCGCCGCCAACTGATGGCGGCGGTTCGCGTAAGCGGTTGGACCCTGATTCCAATGCCGCGGTTGCAACCGCCCCACCGCTTTGAACGGAAGTTTGCCGGCAAAGTTGAGATTCGCACCCCGCTCGCGTTATGCTCAGCCTTCCAGCGCTTCGCCGGTTCGAGACCACTTCCGGCTAGCGGCACGAAGCGCACAAAGGACTTCCCCGATGGCATCCATTCGCAGACTCCTCCTCTTCGGCATCGCACTCCTGCTGGCGGTTACGTCCGCCCACGCACAGATTCCCCGGCCGGAATATCCGCAGCCCCAATGGGAGCGGGGTGACTGGCTGTCTCTCAATGGGGCCTGGCAATTTCGCTTTGACACCGAAGATGCGGGGCTGCGCGAGCGATGGTTCGCCACTCCCCAGAAGTGGACGCAAACCATCACGGTGCCATTTGCCTGGGAGACGAAACTCAGCGGAATTGGCATCACGGAGTTCCGCGAACGCGCGTGGTATCAGCGGGAGTTTGCGCTCCCCGCCAACTGGCCGGCGAAGCGGACGCTCCTGAATTTCGGCGCGGTCGATTATCACGCTACGGTCTGGATCAATGGCACCCTCGCCGGCGCCCATGAGGGCGGCAACGTTCCGTTTCGCCTGGACATCACCAATCTCGTTGCGAAAGGCGCTAACCGCATCACGGTGCGCGTCGAAGACCCTCCCGCGGACCGTTCGATCCCCAGGGGAAAACAGTATTGGGAGCCCAAATCGCAGGGTATCTTCTATACGCGCACCAGCGGCATCTGGCAATCGGTCTGGCTGGAGAATGCGGGCGAGAGCTATCTCGCCTCGGGCCGCTTTGCGTTCGATCAGCGCGGCGACGCCAGTTTCGATCTGCGGGTGGCGGAGGACGGCGGGGCCGCCTTAGAGGCGCAAGTGGAACTGCTGTGGGAAGGGGCGGTGGTTGCTGTATCCCGCGCGGGCGTGGCGGGAGGCAAGGCGAAGCTTTCTCTTTCGGTGGAGAACCCGCATGTCTGGACGCTCTCGAACCCGAACCTGTACGACCTGCGATTTACCCTGCTGCGCGAGGACCAGCCGGTCGACCGCGTCAAATCGTACCTCGGCTTCCGTTCGGTGGAGGTGCGCAATGGCGAGTTTCTGCTGAATGGCCGCAAGCTCTATCTGAAATGGGTTCTCGATCAAGGCTACTGGCCGGAGAGCACGCTCACCCCGCCCAGCGATGAAGCCATTCGGCGCGATATCGAACTCACGAAACAGATGGGTTTCAACGGCGCCCGCAAGCATCAGAAGGTGGAGGACCCCCGCTTCCTCTACTGGGCGGACAAGATGGGATTCCTGGTCTCCGGCGAAATGGCGAACACGTTCCCCGTTCGCTACGACGAGCGTTCGATGGCACTGTTCACCCGGGAGTGGATGGAGGCGGTTGAGCGCGACATCAACCATCCTTCCCTGGTGATGTGGGTGCCGCTGAACGAAAGCTGGGGCGTTCCCGACGTCACGGACAGCCGCCAGCGAGATTACATTCGCAGCCTCTACTACCTTACCCACGCGCTCGATGCCTCCCGGCCCGTCATCTCGAACGACGGCTGGGAGCAGGTGGAGACCACCGACATTTTGGGCATTCACGACTACGCGCGCGACGGCGCGATGCTGCTGACGAAATACCGCGACCTGAGCCACCGGCCGGGGAGCATGGTCCCCAGCAACGGAAGGCCCGCGATGGCTCCTGGAGCCGCTTATCCGGGAGCGCCGTATTTTCTGACGGAGTTCGGAGGCATCGCCACGATCCTGGCGGGCCAGCAAACGGCGGACAACGCCTGGGGGTATGCCGGAGTGGAGAAATCGCAGCAATCCGCCATGGAGCGGCTGACCGGTCTCTATTCGGCCCTGCAGCAACTGCCGCAGTTCATCGGGATCTGCTACACCCAGCTTACGGACGTCGAACAGGAGATCAACGGGCTCTACACGGCGGACCGCAAGCCAAAGTTTCCGCCCGATGAGGTGAAGAAGCTCAACGAGCTTCTTCAATAGGCACCGGCGGATGGCGGCGCACGGGCGGCGGCGGAGAAGCGTTCGCAATCCGGATGCTACGATGGAATGCGATGGCCACAAACGCTGAGAAACTGCCGCTGGTAGTGATCATCGGCCGTCCCAACGTAGGCAAGTCCACGCTGTTTAATGCCATCACGGGCACGCGTCGAGCCATCGTCGGCGACGAGCCCGGAATCACCCGAGACCGCATCAACGGGCGCGCGACGCACCTCCGCCGCCCTTTCCGCATCACCGATACGGGCGGCATCATCGTTGACGACAAAGAGGTGATTCCCTCTCAGATTTACCGTCAGGCCCGCTTCGCCCTTGAAGAAGCCGCGCAGATCATTTACGTGATCGACGGCAGAACCGAGATCACCGCGGCCGACCGGGATTTGCTCGCCTTGCTTCGCAATGAGGGCAAGCGTGTGTGCCTGGCGGTGAACAAGATCGATGCCCCTTCCAGGGAGAGCCTGGTTGGCAATTTCTACGAACTCGGCCTCAGTGAGGTCTTTTCCGTCTCCGCCGAACATCGCCTGGGTATTCGTGAACTGCTCGACTACGTGACGCGCGATTTTCCAGAAGCCGTGACGCCCGAAGCGGCGGAGGAGGAGCCGGGCGAGGCATCCGAGGAAGCGCCCACGAAGCGAAACCTCAAGCCCGCCGGACCCATCCGGGTCGCCATCATCGGACGGCCGAACGTCGGCAAGAGCACGCTGCTGAACGCGCTTGCCGGGGAGGAGCGCGCCATCGTTTCGCCGATTGCCGGGACCACGCGCGACGCGGTGGACGAACTTGTCCAGTGGAACGGCAACGAGTTTCTTTTTATTGACACGGCCGGCATTCGGCGCAAGGGCAAGACACGCCTGATGGCGGAGAAGCTGAGCGTCGTGATGGCGCGCAAGCACATGGATCTCGCGGATGTGGTGCTGCTGGTGGTCGACGCGGAAGAAGGCGTTGTCGGCTCCGATGCCACGATTGCAGGGTATGCGCATGAGGAAGGCCGCGCGGTAATCATCGTCGTGAATAAATGGGATCTGCTTCCCACCGCCGGCAAGCGCCAGTTTGAGCGGGATCTCCGCGACCAGCTCAAGTTTCTCGATTACGCCCCGGTGATCATCATTTCGGCTCTTGAGGGAACCGGCGTCAGCCGGATCTTCCCGGCGATCCAGCGGGTCTATGCCGCGGCCACCAAGCGCGTGGGCACCGCGGAGCTGAACCGCTTCGCCAGCTTCCTGAATGTCCGGGAGACGAACAAGATCTACTACATGACGCAGGTAGCCATCCGCCCCCCCACCTTCGTCCTGTTTGTCGATCACGCCGACGCATTGCACTTTTCCACGGAGCGCTATGTGGTGAATCAGCTTCGGGAGGCCTTCGGATTTGAGGGCACACCCATCCGAGTGAAGATCCGCAGCAAGCGGGGCAAGGCCGCGAAGTAACCGGCGCGATCAGCGCGGCAGCAGCATGGTGACGGAGGTGGGGGCGTGCATCCGCAGCGCGCCGCGCAACGCTCCCGAAGGCAGAAGTTCCACGGCCTCCCGATATTCAGCCATCGCCTCCGCGGGGATCGCCGCGCGGAAGCGGTCCGCCCGCTCGCGATAATCGTAGCGCTCATATTCCGGCCGGGGCAGTGCGCCGGAAGACAGCCATCGCCCAAGGAAACTCTTCCCGCGAAACCATCGCCGCGCTCTGGCGACATCGCCGGGAATCGCCACGTTCCGCGCGCCGGCGGAAACGACGATTTCCCGCAGCTTCTCCTCATCGAACGGTCTTGCGGGCCAGTCGTCGGGCAAGGAATCGAGAACTTCGTCGAGGCAGCGCGTGTCGGTTGCCGCTTCCCAGCGCATCCGCGAGAGCCCAAGAACGAAGCTGCCGCGCTTGAGGATTTCTTCAATGCGCGGCGCATCCTTGCCGGTGACGCTGACAATCCAGGTGACCAACTCCACCAGCGGCGTCTCCCGCTGCTGGACCGGGCTCATGGAGATTGCGCCCGCATCCTCGGAACTCACCCGGATTCGCACTACGCTGTCTCTCGATAGCCGCATCGCCGCCAACCGCGCTCCCTGTCTGCTACTAAGATAGCTTCCGTCCCTGGGGAGTGCCAGGACTTGCAAGGGCGGAAATCGGAAAGGAAGCGCTGTTTTCGCTCCACACCGCGTACCATAAACCTATGGACTCCTCCGCGCCCGCAGCCCCGCCAGAAGCTATCCACGCGGTTCCGGTGGACGTTGCCGCGTTCATCGATACCTTTGCCCAAGGCCCGTATCATGAGCCCGTTCCGGTGACCTCCTGGCTCGAATTCCAAATGTTCTTTGGCGGGTTTGATGCCACCAGCGAGGCGAGCTACGCGGTGTATCTCTTCTTCGAAAACGGCGGTGAGTTTGCCTGGGTGGTGCGCGTGCCGGACCCCGTGGAAAGCGGTCTCGCCCTGGTTGGCGCGGGCGGCGAGCGCCACGCGTCCCCCGGCGCGCTGGCCGATTCCATTCTGGGCGCGGCGGAGACAAAGACGGGCATGCATGCTCTTCGCACGCTCGAACGGAAGCGCCCGGGAATTCTGGCCATCCCCCGGGCGGCCGAATTGGGCGCGCATGGCGCGAGGGTGTATGGCGAGGCGCTCGCGCTGGCCAAGGAACTTGGGATGTTCCTGCTGATCGATCCGCCGCTGCTCGCCGATTCCCCCGCGGAGTTGCAGGGCTGGCTGAACGCCAACCCCGATCTGCGGAACGGGAACGCGGCCTTGTACTACCCGCGCCTCTACTTTCCGGATGCGCTGCAGCACGGCCGCAACCGCAGTTTCGCGCCTAGCGGGGCGGTAGCGGGGCTGCTCTCCTGGCTCGACCAGGAACGCGGCGTCTGGCAGGCTCCCGCCGGGCTGCACGCCGCGCTCGAAGCGGTCACCCTTACCCGTGAACTCAGCGCCGAGGAACTGGGGCCGCTCACCCGAGAAGGCATCAACGCCATTCGGGATTTTCCCGGCCACGGCGTAGTCCTCTGGGGCGCGCGCACCCTGGCGGGGATCACCGCCACCGATCCCGAATGGAAGTATGTCCCCATTCGGCGCTGCATTCTCTTTCTGGAGCGCAGCATCTCCCAGGGTTTGCGCTGGGCAGTGTTTGAGCCCAATGCGGAACCCCTTTGGGCGAAGGTGAGGATCGCCGTTGAGACGTTTCTCATAGATCTCTGGCGCAAGGGGGCCATGCGGGGAGCCAAGCCGGAGGATACCTTTTTCGTCCGCTGTGACCGCACGACCATGACGCAGGAGGATATCGACAACGGGCGCCTGCTGGTGCTGGTTGGCGTGGCCGCGGTGAAGCCCGCGGAGTTTGTTCGCATCCGCATCGGCGTATCCGCGGGAGGAGAGCGCCCGGACCCCGATTAGGCGGGCAACGGCTCAGTTCAGATAGTAGGTGCGGTAAAGGGTGTCGCGCTGCTTCGGGATGAAGCCCGCATCGCGGATGAGACGTCGAAGCACTTCCTCGTTCGCCTCATTGTGCGCCCCGGCCGCCGAAACCACGTTCTCTTCGATCATGACGCTGCCCACATCGTTGCCGCCGAAGCGCAGGCCGATCTGGCAGGTCTTCAACCCCTGCGTCACCCAACTCGATTGGATGTTCGGAATGTTCTCCAGATAGAGCCGTGAGACGGCCAGATTCTTGAGGTACTCGACCGCCGTGGCCTCTTCTTTGACAAAGCGGCCGAGGGACGTGTTCTCCCGCTGGAAGGTCCAGGGGATGAACGCGGTAAAGCCGCCGGTTTCTTCCTGAATTTCCCGGACAGCGTCAAAGTGATTCATGCGCTGCTCCAGGGTCTCTCCGCAGCCGAACATCATGGTGGCCGTGGTCTGCATGCCTAATTGATGAGCGGTGCGATGCACTCTTACCCAATCGGCGGCGCTGCACTTCAAGCGGCTGATGCGGTGGCGGACGTCCTCGTCGAGGATTTCGGCACCGCCGCCGGGGATGGATTGCAGCCCGGCGTCCCTCAGGCGGGCGATGGTGTCGCGCAGGCTAAGGCCGCTCACCTCCGCGATGTTGACAATCTCCGGCGCGGAAAAGCAATGCAGCCAGATCGCGGGGAAGCGCTCTCGCATCGCGCTCAGCAGATCTTCATACCACTCAATCTTGAGATCGGGATGCAAACCGCCCTGCATCAGAACACCGGTGCCGCCCAGTTCCTGCGTTTCACGGAGTTTCTCGAAGATCGTTTCCTTGTTGTGGATATAGGCTTCTTTGTGGCCCACCGGCCGGTAGAAAGCGCAATAGGTGCAGTATTCCGTGCAAGCGTTGGTGTAATTGATGTTGCGGTCAATGATGTAGCTGACGATGCCTTCCGGATGCAGTCTGCGGCGCACCTGGTCGGCCGCCATCCCGATCCCGATCAGATCGTCGCTGCGGAACAGTTCGAGAGCTTCCTCACGCTTCATCATCGCTGCTTCCCCTCGCCAGACACGGGCTTCGATGCCGCCTTTCCCGCTGACGCCGCCTCAAGGGCCTCTCCCGGAGCGATCAAGCCCAGGGCTTCGCCGCGCCCCAGAAAGGCGTCCAACCCCGCCCGTTCCCGCTCCCCCAGATGAAACCGGACATGATGGGAAAGGTAGTGCCGGGCGAAAGCGGGATCCACGCCGTAGTTGGCGGCCTCTTGCTCTACTATAGCGTCCAGATTCGTCTCTCCATAGGCCAGCGAATCCGCCAGCACGCCTTCCAGCCAAGGTGACGAGATGGCTGCCGGGCCGGCCCATACGGCGTACACCATCGGGTGCCCGGAAATTCGCTGCCATTCCTCGCCCAGATCAAGGCAATGATACGGCAGCGCCGCGGGGTCTACATGCAGCGCGGCATCTCCGATGACGAGCGCGGCATCCGCGCCGGAAAGCATTTCCGACAGTGCGGGGCGATGCGCTTTCACCGATACACGCACGCCGAAGCGTTCCTGAAGCACCACCTGCGCCAGCACCACCGAGGTTCGCGAATTGCAATCGGCAGCCAGTGTGCGGACTTGCTCCCAGGGAACCCGGCTCACCAGGAGGATGCTCCGCACTGGGCCGTCCGACGAAATGCACGTGCCCGGAACGATGGGCAGCCCTTGCCGGGACATCTCCGCTACCGGCACCAGGCCCAGATCGGCAGACCCCTCGCGCAGCCGCTCCGCGCAATCCGCGGGGGAGGCAAAGGAAAGCGCAACCCGCCCCGGTGCCTGGCCCTCGCGCAGCCCCCAAACCAGCGGCAACGTGTTCAAATAATGCACCGCACACAAGCGCGGAAGCGGCATTGGGGACGATGGCTGAGAAACGGACCTCAAATCTGATCGTAGCATCCGGGTTCCCCCGAAACGGGTCCGCTCGCTGAAGACGCCGCCTCCTCCGCTTACCGCACCTGTTCGCTTACGAGGATTTCTTTCAGCACGCGGCCCTCCACGTTCTTCATTTCAAGGCCCAGGAGGGCGGCGACCGTGGGCCCCAGATCCATGGAGGACATCCGTTCCAGGGTGGCCCCTTTGCGGATGCCGTAACCAGCAGCGATGAAGGTGATGCTCATGTCCGGATCGGAGGCCGCGTAACCGTGGTTGCCCGGATAGGAACCGCCCGCCGCGGAGATCTCAGGGGCTTCCGGACTGCCATTGAACGCGTAACCATCTTTCGCCAGAACGTAAAGGTCGCCCATGCGCGAGTTCGTCGTCGGGTTGGGCAGGCCCCAAGCGGCAAACTCCTCCGGCAGCAGAACCCGGTCAACGCCCTCCGTGGACCGGAATACGTCCGCCAGCCTCGGCGTCAATTCCGCCTTGCGCGCGGCGTTCAGGATGTAGAGCATCGCGCTTCCGCCGGCGCTTGTCGCGTAGACATCCCCGGCGATCTTTCCGTTCTCCACCGAAAGCATGCCGAGACGCCGGAGGATGGCATTCGGTCTCACGAACTGTTTGGCGGTCTTGAATCCGTGGTCGGAAATCACGAAAATCGTGGTGCGATCGGAAAGCCCCGCGGCCTTCAGCGCATCCACGACCTTCGCGACGCATTCATCGGCATAGGCGTATGCCGTTTTGCTTGCGTACGTGCGGGGCCCGTGCGCATGGTTGTTGGCATCGACGTTCAACAGATGATAGAGCAGAAGGTTCGGCTTGTGCCGTTTGAGGATGTGTACGGCGGCTTCGGTCCAGTAGCGGTCGCGCCCGACGGGGCTGATTTTCGAAAATTCCCGCGCATCGGTTTCCGAGAGAATCCCGGCCGCGGCCATCTCCCGTTCGATCATGCCCGCGGGGTCGGGAATTTCCGGGAATCGCCACGTGATGGTTTTGGCCTGGTGGATCGCGACCCAATCGACTTCCGCCGTCGTGAACCCCGCCTGGTAGGCCAAGTCATAAACGGTGGGGGCCTGCACGAGTTCCTCCTTGGGGACCCACGGCTTAATCGTGATCGGTGCT
Source organism: Bryobacterales bacterium (assembly GCA_039812845.1). Classification (GTDB taxonomy): domain Bacteria; phylum Acidobacteriota; class Terriglobia; order Bryobacterales; family Bryobacteraceae; genus JACTMJ01. Next base: position 20,798 of record JBDIBK010000020.1, on the reverse strand, counting down.
TTCTCTCCGCCGCGAACCGGCAGACCGTTGTAGAGCACACCGTGCCGCGCGGGCGGCACGCCCGTGACCATCGATGTGTGGGACGGCCATGTCACTGTAGGATTTATGGTGGTTGCCGTCTTCGCCCGCACCCCGGATTCCACGAGTTTCCACAAGCTGGGCACCGAAAGCCGCGGATCCTGCCACTCCCAGCCGGGCAGACCGTCGATGCTGATCACCACGACGGTTCGGTCCTTTGGCCGGAAGTATCTGGCTGCCGTTTGCGAGGCCGAAACGAGCGCCTCTCCCATCAATGGCAGCGCCGCCGCGCTCAACAGGAACGATCTGCGATTCATCATTGTTCCTTCATCCCCTCCGGGTTCCCCTGCTGGGTTCCGGTAACAGCGTATCCAACCGTTGGCCTATTTGCATCCGCGGCAGGCGGGTTTCCAGCCCGGCGAACCGAGTGATGGATAATAGGGGGGGCAAGTCAACGAACCCGCCGAGGCAATCGCCCCGCTCTTCGCTTGCATTTCGATGCATGTGTGCCCGCCGTTATTGACGGCTGAGGCGATTATATCCGAGGAACGCGACGCTTCCTTCACCGGCGTGGGTGCGATGGCCCCGTATGACATAACGCGCTGGAACTCTCCGCCGCGAAATTGCAACATTCGAACGAAGGGATTGAGGGGGTCAGTTCATTATGCGAAAGATTTTGCTTCAAGCAGCGGCGCTGGCAATGCTGGTGCTGGGTGCATTTGCCCAAACCGCCCAAATCACGGGACGCGTCGTGGACAGTTCCGATGCCGTCATGCCAAACGTCACCGTGGAAGTGACGAACGAGGGAACGGGTATCGTCCGGAAGAGCGAGACGAACTCCGATGGCTACTACACGGTGCCTCTGCTTTCTCCGGGAAACTACCGGATGCTCGTCACTGCCGAGGGCTTTCGCCCCGCCAGCCGGGAATCCATTACCCTGACGGTGGATCAGATCGCCCGGATCGACTTCACGCTTGCAATCGGCAGCGTTTCCGAGACGGTGACAGTCACTGGCGAGGTGCCGCTGCTGGAAACGCAGTCTGGCGCTCTCCGCGGACTCGTAGACCAGCAGCGCATCGTGGGACTGCCGCTTAACGGCCGGGATATGACGCAACTTCTGGCCATTCAGGGTGGCGTGATTCCGCGCGGCGGATCGGCCGGGGAAGGCATGGCATTCGCCGTGAACGGCACCCGGGGGAACGGCGTTGCGTACAATCTCGACGGCGGCACGAACACGAATTCCTACCGCAACTTCAGCGGCATCTTTCCAAACCCCGATACGGTGCAGGAATTCAGCATCCAGAAGAACAATTTCAGCGCGGAGTTTGCGAACGCTTCGGGCGCGGTGGTGAATGTCGTCACCAAGTCCGGCACCAACGAGTTTCACGGCTCCGTTTTCCATTTCCTGCGGAACGCGGAGTTCAACGCGCGCAATTTCTTTGCCGCACGGCGGGACACGCTGAAAAGAAACCAATTTGGCGGCACGGTGGGCGGGCCGATCATCCGGAACAAGGCGTTCTTTTTCCTCGGCTATCAGGGGACGATCGTTCGCAGCGATCCGAATCTGACGCGGCAATTCCTCCCCACGGCGGCGATGAGAGAAGGCAATTTCTCCTCGCTCAGCACTTCGATACGCGACCCGCTAACCGGGAAGCCATTTGCAAACAATCAAATTCCCGTTGGCCGGCTCAGCACGGTCACCGGGAAGCTGATGCAGTATATCCCCGTGCCGTCGACACCGACGGGAGAGCGATTCCTTGGCGCAGCGGACCGGCCGAACGAACACGAGTATACCGCCCGCGGAGATTACGACCTCTCCAATCACCATCTCACCGCGCGTGTCTTCTGGTGGAACTACCAGCGCCCGTTTACGGGCGATACCCAGGACCTGACGTCCATGTACGCGTCGAATATCGGCAAGAGCACGCAGCCCTACCGGCAACTGACGTTTAGCGATGCATGGACAATTGGGCCAACCGCTCTGAACAGCCTTACCGTGGCGCTTCGCACACAGAAGGTCCACAACGATTGGACGGGCGTCGATCTTCCGATTGATTTCGCGCGTGCGGGAGTGAAGGGCATTGCCGTCAAGAATCCGGCGAGCCTGTACGTTGCGGTGAGCGGACATTTCACGGCGAGACCGGGATGGAACTACGTGCGCGACGACAAAGACTGGCAAATCAACGACATCGTTACGCTCCTTCGCGGCAAGCACGAGATCAAGTTCGGCGGCGAGTATTTGCACGTCGGCAACGTCATAGAGAACGACTACCGAACGATGGGGAATTTTACCTTCAATGGCTCTATCACCGGCAATGCCATGGCGGATTTCATCCTGGGAGATGTCTATCAGTTTTGGCAGGGCGGCGGTGAATTCAAGGACCTGGGGGGAAAGCGCTTTGGCCTCTTTGTCCAGGACGCATGGAAAGCGACTCCGACCCTTACGCTCACCGGGGGTCTGCGCTGGGATCCCGTATCTCCGTACAGCGACAGCCTTGGCCGCGTCCAATGCTTCGATCCCGCTGCCCAATCCACGCGTTTCCCGAACGCTCCGCTCGGTTATCTGAACGCGGGCGATGCCGGCTGCCCTGAAGGAGGATTCCCAGGTTACAAGGGCGCGTTGGCTCCGCGAGTGTCTTTCGCCTGGAATCCCGGCAGCGGGAAGACCGTGATTCGCGGCGGCGGAGGTCTGTTCTGGAATCCGCAGTTTACGGTGCTCTACAACGGCTTCGTGAACGCGGCACCATTCAGCCCGCAAATGACGCTTTACGGCGTGCCGTTCAGCGATCCGTATGGCAGCGTGCCCAACCCGTTCCCGAATTCATTCGCGCCCTTCGATGCGCCGAAAGACTCGACGTTTGTCCTGCCGCTGGGCCAACTGGGAGCGTTTAGCCAAGGCTTCCGCCCCAGCTTCATGGAGTCTCTGAACTTCACGGTGGAGCATTCCGTAACGCCAAACACGGTGGCGCGCGCCACCTATGTGGGCAACTTCGGAAGGCACTTGAGTTACAACCGGGATATCAATTTCGCCCGGTACGCGCCCGGCGCGACCACCGGCAATATCCAAAAGCGCCGGCCTTACGGAGATTTTGGCGCGATTGTCATGGCGGATGTCGGGGCGAATTCCTCCTATAACGCGCTGCAACTGGGCTTGGAGCGCCGCGTGAGCAAGGGCTTCAGCATCGAGGGCAACTACACCTGGTCCGCCTCGATTGACGACGTCTCCGAAGACACCGTTCCTGGGCAATCGGGGTCCATTCCGAACCCGCTCTCCCGGCTGGCCAATCGCGGGCGTTCGGAATTCGATAATCCTCATCGGTTCGTGGCCAGCTACGTATGGACGCTGCCCACTCTGGAGGCCGTGCATCCGTTTGCGCGCGCCATCCTCGGTGGATGGGAAAGTTCCGGGATCGTTACCTTGCGAAACGGGTTCCCCTACACGGTGGGCTCCGGAACGGACCGCTCCCTTTCTGGCATTGGCGCCGACCGTGCCGACATCATTGGCGACCCCAATATCAAGGGCGATCGCGAAAAGAGCGAATGGCTGGCGCGGTACTTTGATCCGAAAGCTTTCCGCGTAGCGGAATTGGGCACCTTCGGGAACAGCCCGAGGGCATTGATGCGCGGCCCCGGTTCGGTAAACTTCGACTTGAGTCTGGTGAGGAATTTCAACATTATGGAACGGGCGAAGCTGCAGTTCCGAAGTGAGTTCTTCAATGCCTTCAACCATGCAAACTTCAGCAACCCGTTTTCGTCCGCGAACAATGCCTCGCGGCTGGGGCGCATTGAAAGCGCCGCCGATCCGCGAATCATCCAGTTCGCGCTGAAGCTGCAGTTCTAGTTGCGATGGAGAAACCTTATGCGAATGCGCTGTTTGCTGCTCAGCATGATTCTGGCGTCGTCGTTGTGGGGGCAGCCTCGCGATGGTGGCGGCGGAGAATATTTGGGCCAACTGAATCAGTTGCTCGAAACTCGTTTTGAAGCGAATCGCGCGGAACGGGATCGGGCGCTGGCGGATATTGCGTCGAAGCAGCAGGTTCTGGCGCGGCGGCAGCGCGTTCGCGATCGATTTGTGGCGGAACTGGGGGGGCTTCCAGCCACGAAGTCCCCTCTGAAGGCCCAGGTCACCGGAACGGTTGACCGCGAAGGTTACACGATTGAGAAGGTGATCTTCGAATCGCTTCCCGGCTTCAAGGTGACGGCCAACCTGTACCTGCCCAAGACCGGGAAGAAGCCGTTCCCAGCGGTGCTGGGCACGGCGGGGCATTCCGCGACCGGCAAGGCGGGGGGCACCTATCAGGCGGTTTGGGTGAGCCTTGCGCGGCGGGGATGGGCGGTGCTGGCGTTCGATCCACCAGGGCAAGGCGAGCGCTTCGAATACTTCGATCCGAAGACGGGCAAGTCCACGGTGGGCGCGGGCGTGCCCGAACACAACATGACCGGGATGCAATGCCTGCTGACGGGGCAGAATATCGCACGGTATTTCGTCTGGGATGGGATCCGGGCGTTCGATTACATGCTTACCCGGAAGGAGATCGATCCCAAACGGATTGTCGTCGCCGGGAACTCCGGAGGCGGCACGCAGTCGGCCTACCTGGGCGTTGCCGATCAACGTCTGGCGGGTGTGATTTCGTCGTGCTACCCGACCGCATGGCGCAATCTTTGGACGAATCCCGGGCCGCAGGATGCGGAACAGGTAACCGTCCCCTGGGTTGCCGAGGGTTTCGATTTCAGCGATTTCGTGGTTGCGGCCGCGCCGAAACCGTACCTGCTCTCCTCCGCGCTGCGGGACTTCTTCCCAATTGCGGGGGCGCGCGTTACCTACCAGGAAGCCAAGCGCTTCTACCGAATGCTTGGCGATGAGGAACGAGTGCATCAGATCACGGCCGACGAGGAACACGGCTGGAGCAAACCCTTGCGGGAGCAGGCCTACGCATGGCTTGGCCAGTGGTTCGGCGTGCTGGGAATGGCGACGCCGGAAGCGGAGGTGGTGCTGGAAAGCGCCCAGACGCTGGCGGCCACCCCCACGGGGCAATTGCAGAACAGCATCGGAAGCCGCACCGTTCGCGATTTCAATCGGGAACACGCCGTGGCGTTGCGAAAGCAACGGACGGAAAGGCAGAGAACGACGCCGCTCACGGTGGCGGATATCCGGCAGGCTCTCGGGATGAGGGATCTGCGCGGCGTGCCCGCGGTGCATTCGAAAGGCACATCCACGGAAGAAGGTGTTCCCGTTGAGAGGCTGGAACTGGAGGTCGAGCCCGGTCTAAAGATTCCCGCGCTGCTCTTCGTGCCACCGGGCGGCGGGAAGAAGCCCGGCGTTCTTTTCGCGAGTTCCTCCGGCAAGGATAGCCGTGCATCCGAGACGAGTGCGCTTTCCCTTGCGCGGAGCGGCAGCGTGGTGCTGGCCGTTGACCCAAGAGGAATGGGAGAAGCGGGACCGGCCCCCAAGAAGGGCGGTTACTCGCCGCTCTATCAGCTTGCCGCCCGCACCTGGCTGTTGAACGAAAGCCTCGCGGGCATGCAGGTGAACGACCTGCTCGCGTCGCTGCGCTACCTTCGCGCCCGTCCCGAAGTGCTCGCCGCGGAGATTCGCGTTGTGGGGCAGGGAAACGCGGGGCCGCTCGCGATCTTCGCGGCCGCGATCGACGGAAAAACTTCCGGCGTGATGACGGAAGCTGCCATCCACTCCTACGAGCAGCTTGTGAATGCGGAAATCTACCGCAACATGGAGAATTTGATTGTTCCCGGGGTCCTGCAGCGCCTGGATCTGCCGGAAGTCGTGAAGCTGATCGGCGCGGACAAGGTTCAGGAGCGCGATCCGGTTGTTTTTTCGCAGCCGCAAGCAAGGCCCTGACCGCGAGGTCGCGAGCCGGAAAGGCTCTATCGGAACCGGAAAGGGCGACCCCCTTCCCGGCTACGGCTTCACCGTGATCTTGCCCATGGGATACCAGCCCTCCGCATTGACGCCGGCAATTGCCAGCTTGATCGCGGGTTCGCGTGACGCTTCGTCCACCAGTGCGACCTCCAGTTCGTATTCGCCCGGCGGCATTTCCGCGGGAACGAACACAGCGCCGTCGTAAATGGCGTCGCCCGGCAGCCAGTTGCGAATATCCACATCGGTTAGCATCACGTGCGTTCGTCCCGCGCCTTTCAGCCGGAGCGCGAACGGGTAGTGCCGGTAGATGGGGGCGACCCCCTGGTTCTCCCACCAACTGGTGAACGCCAGCTTTCCGTTGGGCGGCACCGTCGAGGGGTAAGTGAACTTCCGCAGCGCGAAGCGGTAGCCCATCTTCTTCAGCCAGCGGTTTACCTGCGGCCACCAGGCCTCCGGAACCGCGGAGGACTTGCTGTTGAACGAGGAGATGTGCCACTTCAAGCTCTGGTCAATGATGTAATCCACGTCCCAGCCCTTGTTCATCCACTCCTGCATCACCCAGCAGACTTCGAGGGAGACGGGGGCCTTCTTCCAGGCATCCGCCATCCCGTCGTTGACGATGGCCTGCGGATAGTAATCGAACATGTGATTCCAGTTCGGATTGAAGCCGCCCATGTCGCCCAGGCAATCCACGCGCCAGCCCACATCCCGCTTTGAGATTGCGTAGTGATTGAACTCGTCACCCGCCAGCAGCGAAACGAGCGGCGTCTTGCGGAAACCCTCCAGATAGGCGTCGGTGAGCGCCTGCATGGTGCTCCGAGTTAGCAAATTTGTGCCAGCGCCTTCCCCCCATACGCCGACGATGGCGAGGTCCACACTCTCCAGATCCGGATGCCCATCGTAACGCTTGGCCACGGCGCGGATCATCCGTCCGTAATACTTCGCATAACGCGGGTCCTCCGGATTCGTCCGCCATTTCTTGACGTCGATTTGCTTGACCTCGTCTGTTCCAACCATTGTCCGGTACCAGTCAGGCACATCATTGTCGGCTCTGGACCCGTAGGGAGGGATCCGCAGCATTAACCGCTGCTTCCGCGCATGCGCCGTATTCAACGCCTTGTCGAGCATTTCCCAGTTGTACTTGCCGTCTTCGGGCTCCACGAACTTCCAGTAAATGCGGAAATAGGCAATCGAAGTATCCGGGTGGTTCGGGTTCTTCAGGCTGCCCTTGTATTCCTGATACTCGATGGGATAGCCCTCGGTCCAATTCGTGCCCGCATTCAACTGGTCTCCGTTGAAGCGCTGGAAGGTCATAAACCCGATGCCCGGGTTCGTCAGCACGTCGTCGATTCCCTTCGGACGGACGATGATTGTTTCCTGCGCGGTCGCGAATGGGAGCGTGGCAATCAGCAAAAGGGCAAGCCGAAAAATCATGATGTCTCCTAACGGCCATGCGGGCCGCGCACAATCGCGCTCAATTCTTCGAGGGCGGCCAATGGCTCTTTCTGGCCAAGACTGGTGCTTGTCCACGCGTCCAATTGACTGCGCAATTCCGCCAAGTTCCTTCTCGAATGGCGTTTCGCATACGCGTCGAAGTCCGCGCGCCGGGCGGCGGCCTCCGTGGCATCCGTCGCGCCGTCGGCGCGTTCATGGCTGAGCATCAGCAGGTAATCCTGCACCCGGAAATCCGGGTCGGACGGCCGGCCCGTTCCGAGGTGCTCTGGATAGACCTTGGAGCCTTTCAGCCGTTCTTCGGCCAGCTTGAAATTGCCCTCCCGGATGGCCTCGATCGCCAGCGCCATCTGGCAATTGGCAAAGAGCGCCTGAATGTCTCGCTGGCCTTCAAAGGGGAGCACGATGGCATGGTTGAGCGTTTCATAACAGGCCTGGTAGCGCCCGCTGGCGAGGTCCGCCCGCGCCAATGCAATCTTGATCTGATCCTGACTGGGGAACCGTTCCGAAGCCAGCGTGGCGCTTGCGAGCGCCTTCGCATTCATTCCTTGCGACAATTGAAACGCGATCAGGCGGTTGTGGTTCCGCCAGTCCGCGGGGTCAATGGAGCGCGCCTTTTCATAGTCGGCCTCGGCCTTCGCGGGGTCGCCCTGCTGTTCGAGGAATGCCCGGCTCGCGTAGAAGACGGCGTAGTCGGGCCGGTCGCCAAGGGCGGTGAATCGCTTCAAAGCATCGGCCTCGCGTTCGATTCCCCATTCGATGAGGCCCAGATAGTAACTGGATTTCCAGTCGCTGGGGAGCGCTTTGCTTGCCCATTCGAAGACGGGGATCGCTTCCTGGCGGAAAGGAAAGACCAGATAGGGGGAAAGCGCCGATGCCTGCCGCAGGAGGCGCATGCTTTCCTCCGGGGATTTTTCCCGCAGCAGGTAAGCCTGCCAGTAGCGGATTTCCGCCTGCTCCGGAGCCACCGCAAGCACCTTGCTTGCGTCCTCGTCCAGTCCAAGATTCCGGTACGCAGCTGCCAGCTCGAGATAGGTCTCGTGCGGCATCTCATTGCGGATCGGCTTGCGGAACTCGTCGAGCGCCCGGGCGTCGGGCTTGAGCAGGTAGTTCTCAAAGCGCGCAAGATGGTTGAGCGGATCCATCTCCAGCAGCCGTTTGAGCGCGGCTTCGGCCTGTTCCGGCTTTCCGGCCCGCCGGTAAAGGGTCGTGAGAACTTGGTGGGTCTTGATGTTCTTCGCGTCGTATTCGAGCGAACGTTTCCCATACACTTCCGCCCGCTCCAGATTGCCTTCGAGCAGGTAAATCTCGGCAAGCTGGCAATAAGCGGCCGCGCGATACTTCATGGAGCGCGCCGCCCAGCCCATCGTCTCCTTGGCGTCGGTGAGGTCCCCCATGTGCCGTGCGATCAGCCCGTAAATGTAGTTTGCGTCGGCGTCGTACATCACAAAATCGAGCGCCTGTGTGGCATACTTGAGCGCGGTCTCATACTCGGCCCGCCGGTAATACATTGCCGCCGCGCGCGTCATCGCCCGCACGCTGGTGGGGTCGCGCTTCAGGCATTCGAGATACCCTTCGAGCGCCGCCGCGTAGTTGCGCGACTTCTCCGCCCGCTCAGCCGATTGGTACAACCCTTCGAGCGTGCTCTTGTCGTAATTGCGGAAATGGAACGGCCGCTTCAATACGCCGTCTTGCGGATCGTCGGTGTAATGCAGCAGGTTGCCGACGTTGACGCGCAGCGAGCCGGGACGCACCGCCGCGTGGATCGTTTTCAGATACGCGCCCATCGGCTTCAGCCGCACCCGCTCGCGGAAGATCTCCTTCTCTCCGCTGTAGACAACCAGATCCGCATCCACCGCTTGCAGCGCGTTGAAGCCCACCGTGACGTCCTTGCCGTCGGTCTTCGCGGAAAGCACGCCGGCGGGCGTAGCCGTGCTCAATGGGCCGATATCCTTGTACGGAAACCAGAACTCGCGCCAGCGGTCCGTGGTGTAGGGCGCGAAAAACTCGTGATCGTTCTGGTCGAGAAGGCGGCCGGACTGGGGCTCGAAATACTGGCCGTCGCTGTCGGTCAGCAGATCCTCCCAGATCGCCCCGTTCCGCGCCAGAGACCAGCGGAAGAACTTCTGGCCGGGGACCTCCTCATGCAGCGCCCAGTGGCCGTATCCGAACTTGGAATCGTGCCAATAGCCGCCATTGGCCTCCTGGAGCTTGCCATGGACGAAGTAGCTCCCTTCCTCGTCCTCCTCGCGGTGGTTCTTGAAATAGGCAAGGCTGCGGCCATCCGGCAGCAGGGGCCAGGGCTCGGAGGTCTCTGCGTAGTTATGCCCGATGCGGCGGGTTCCGGGCAGAATGAACTCCAGGTCCTCGCCCAGTTTCGCCGACGCGTTCATCCAGACATAATAAGACTCATCGAGCGGCTGCGGGTTATACCAGAGCGCGTCCGTGACAAAGTAGGCCTTGTCAGCCGGCAGCGTAAGGAAGACGCGCCACTCCGTGCGCGAAGCCAGATCAAGTGCGCCTACCACGCAGGTGACGCTGCCGTCGGCATTCTTGCGGATGAGGTAATCGACCGGCGATGCCGTTGCCGGCGTATGGCCCACTATGCCGAAGTTCCATTCGATGCCGCCCGAAGTCCAGGCGCCGCGGAGCGCGATATTCCGGTACTTGCGGACGTGGTTGAAATAGACGAAATCCTTGCCCGTGCTCTTCTCGATCGCCCCCAGGAGCTTTCCGCCATCCGAGGGAGAGACGTACAGCCGGAGATATTCATTCTCCAGGCGGATCACGTTCCAATCCCGGTCCTTCCCCTCCTTGCTCATCTCATCGAAAAAGGTGTAGGGGTAGAGCGCCGTCGAGCGCGTCCAGATGTTTGACCGGGTCATGATCGGGGCGGGGTCCGGCGCGGCGTAGGGGTACGTCTTGAACGTCATCCGCTCGACCTGAATGTTGGCTTCCTCCGCCTTGAGCGGAACCAGCGCCAGCACCACAAGCAGCAGCATTAGGGGCTTCGTCAACATGATTTCCCGTCCTTCTCCCGGGCGTTCTCCGCGCGGCTAAACTTCATGCTATCCCACCGGCACGCCGGAAACCGGAACTTGTGCGTCCAGATATCCTCGATTTTTCCCTTGCGCATTGGATACGCTGGAATGCATCCGAACCGCAGTGCCGTCGCGATCCCTTCCGGACGGCTCATAGGGCCGTTTACGCGAATGACACCCCACCGCGCCAGAGTTTCGTTGGTTCTCCCGATTGCGCTTGCGCTGCTTGCCTGCCAGGTGCAGCGCCCCCCGGCGGCGGGGGATCCCGAGGGAGTGCATTACTCCCCCGTGGCACAGATTACTCCCGCCAATGTGGATCGCCTGCGGGTGGCCTGGAAATTCCATAGCGGGACGCCTGGCTCCGAGGCCATTCCGGTGATTGCGGACGGTGTCCTGTACCTCACGCAGCCAAACGGCGTCTTTGCACTTATCCCGGAGACGGGGAAGCTTCTTTGGGAGTACTTGCTTGACGGTATGGCTATTCGGGGCCTTTCGTACTGGCCGGGAGATGGGCAAACGCCGCCGCGCGTCTTCGCGGGAGTACGCGATCAACTCATTGCGATCGACGCGAAGACCGGCCGGCCCGCCGAAGGCTTCGGCACGAACGGCCTCATCGATCTAAAGACCGGCATCTCCGATGGCGTCTCGAATGCCCGAATCGTTCTTACATCGCCGCCGGCGATTTACAGGAACCTCGTCATAACCGGCGGTTCCAACGGAGAGGGCGCGCCCAGCGCCGGGGCATACGGCGACATTCGCGCATGGGATGCCCGCACTGGAAAGCTCGTCTGGACCTTTCACACCGTGCCTCGAGACGGCGAACCGGGCAGCGAAACCTGGCCGCCCGGCGGATGGAAGAATCGTTCCGGAACGAACACCTGGGGATTCTTCTCCGTGGATGCGGAACGCGGGCTGGTGTTCGCGCCCACGGGTTCCCCCACGGCGGATTTCTACGGCGCCGACCGGAAGGGAAACAACCTGTACGGCAACAGCCTAGTGGCGCTCGACGCCGCCACCGGAAAGCTTCGGTGGTATCAGCAACTGGTTCACCACGATCTCTGGGATTACGATGTCGCCGCCGCGCCCGCGCTGATCGAGGTCCGGCGCGGCGGAAGCGCGATTCCGGCGGTCGCCCAGATCACCAAAATGGGGTTGCTCTTTGTCTTCAACCGCCTCAGCGGGGAGCCCATTTTTGGCGTGGAAGAGCGTCCGGTCCCTCGGAGCAATGTTCCCGGAGAAGCCAGTTCGCCCACCCAGCCCTTCCCCGTTAAGCCGCCGCCCCTTGCCCGCAACACGTTCCAGGCCGAGGAAATGTACAGCCTCACCCCGGAGCACAAAGCTTTCTGTGAGGACCTGTTCGCGCGGAATCAACTCCAGATCAGCCCGCCCTACACGCCGTTCCCCGTGGACCGGAATGTGCTTCTGTTCCCGAGCACCCTCGGCGGCGGCAATTGGGGCGGCGTTTCCTACGATCCCGCGCGGCGCTACGTGTTTGTGAATGTCATGAACGTCGGCCAGTTCGGACGTATGGCCGAAGGCAAGCCCGATGCCGATTCGGGCGGCAAGTACGTCCGGAAGTCCGAGTACGGCGCTTATGCCCGATTCTGGAATCCGGAGAGCAAGATCCCGTGTTCCGCGCCGCCTTTCGGGGAACTGGTGGCGGTCAACGCCGATACCGGGGAGATCGCCTGGAGATCTCCGCTGGGGGCGGTCGCCACGCTCGAAGCGCGGGGATTCAAGAACACGGGCTCCGTCAACATCGGGGGCAGCCTCGCCACGGCGGGCGGCCTCGTCTTCATTGCAGCCACCAACGATAGCCGCTTTCGGGCCTTCGACTCGAAGACGGGAGCGTTGCTCTGGGAGCACCCCATCGACGCGAACGGGCACACGATCCCCGTGAGCTACACGGGAAGAGACGGCAAGCAATACATTGTCGTGATGGCGGGAGGCGGGGGCGGCACTTTCGGCGCGCCCCTCGCTGACAGCCTAACGGCTTTTGCACTCGGCGACAGTCCCACCAACGCCGAACCGTCCATCGTAAGCCGCAATCAAACGGACGCGGGTGCGAAACCGAATGACACGCCAGCGGCCACGACACTCCGGTCATCCGCTCCCGCGAAACTGGCTGCCCCGCGGCAAGTCCAGTTCATTGAGGAGTTCTGCGGCAAGCAGTGCCATGGCATGGCCGTTATCGCCAGCCAGCACCGCATCCGCAAACAGTGGGAAACCACCGTCCACGGCATGGTCGCCAGGGGCGCGCCGGGAAGCCAGGCCGAGCTGAACTTGGTCGTAGAGTATCTCGCCGCCCAGTTCGGCCCGCCGGGCGGCGAGGCTGCTGGGTCTAGCCCCCCACGATGATGATGCCGCGTTCGGAAATGCTGCCTCCGTTTCCGTCCGCGACGGTCACCGTTATCTCGTGGCGTCCGGGGCTGAGATCCGCGGTCAGCGCGTATCCGAATCCGAGTTCGCCATCCAGATCTGACACCCACCGAATCGCCGCCGGATCAATCGGGCCCAGACCGCGTGTGTCGACGTATGCCCTCAAGGCCACAGGTCCGGGGTGCTCAGGACATTCCGCGCCCGGCAAGCCGAGCACTAGCCGTTGCCGCCGCTGGGGAAGCCGGAAGTGTCCGGAATCCGCGGACGCGGATTGCAACTCCGCCGTAGCCGTCGCGCGGAAGAAGCAATTGTCCCCGCCCGGCAAGCGGTCTATGGGAATTCTCACCTGACCCTCTGGAGGGTCGATCGCCACGGGGAGCCAGGACGATCCATCATCCGAACTAAATAGCACCAGAACGGAGGCCCTTTCGCGCGGGTGGTGTGTCCTCACGGTGATCACCAACTCCGAATGGCTGAGTTCCGGGCCGTCGATCGAAACCGAAGGGGGCTCCCCAATCTCGATGCGATGAAGCGGTTCGCCGCCACGGTGGAATGAGATACTTTGGATGCCATCGTCCGGCAATTCCAGAACCTCCTGGAAATCCAGCCAGGGTTCCCGTTCGAGAGGCACGTCCATGCTCCTGCCGCCGCAGCCACAGCAACATCCCCCCATTCCGTGCGGGGCAACCCACGCGCAGTGGTGCGTTGCCAAAGTCCGCCGGTTGGCGTCGAGCAGGTCGATGGAGACCGGGGAGACTGCGTGCGGCGGAGTCGCCGGTCGGGGGCCGGCCGCCTGAAGGCGCATGGCATGCCGCACGGAGACGGCACTCACTCCCTGCACTTCGCGGTACAAACGGAAGTCGAGCACGAGGACAGGCCGAAGCCGGCGGGGGTTGATTGGTGCCGACTGGTGAAGCGAGCGAGCGTCCAGAATATGCTGATAGGTGTACGGCGAGATCCATCGGTTGTTTCCATACGACATCACGTCGTCGCTGCTGGAAGGGTCAAAGAGCGTTGGCGGTGAGGTTCCGGTGTCTATTCCCACTTCTCCGATCGAGGTCGAGCTTCCGCCATAGTTTGGATACAAGGGGTCGCTCGACGAATCGCCAGACACGCCCACGTGTCTGCGCCCGTAAAGATGCCCAATCTCGTGCGCGAAGGTCGTGTTGAATCCCACGAATCCGCCGCCCGCTCCGATTCCACAGCCGGAGTTGATCTGTTTGGAACCGGCGGGAATCGCCGCCTGTGGCACCATGCCGAAGACGATGTCGCCGAGTCCGAAGAGCGACGTGAAGATGCGAGTGACGTTGAGGTCGGCAACCAGCTTTTGCCATGCCGTATTGCAGCCTCCTGTCTGTGCCGCCGCCTGCGCAAACGCTCCGCTGCTTGTAACCTCGATACCTAGAATCGTCGTTTCGAAATACGGGAACGGGAGCATCCGGCTGCTCACACCAAGCGTGCTCAGCATCGCCGCATCCGTGGGTGAGGTGACTTTTCCGGCGCTGTCCGCCCAATTCACGCGGACCAGACACACCTTCGGTGCTTCCACGTTGAGGAACTGCAGATACTGCATTGAACTCGCCGTGTGCGCGGAGGATGCGCCGTCTTCCACCGGCCACAGCGTCACGGTTGCGCAGATGCGCCCGGGCTTGCAGTAGTACGCCGGAACCACGAAGTTTAGCGGGCAGTTCACAATGACCGGCCTTAGTGAAACGCGATCCCAGCCGAGCGCATGGAGCGTCAGTTCGCTATCCCATGCACCACGGTCAATTCTGGAGGCGGGGCCGACGCGCGCCCCGATCGGTCTGGTTGGCCCTGTCCGATAGACGATGCGGTCTCCTACGGAGAGGGTTAACTGGCCGGTCACTCGCTTCCCGGTGAGCGAGTCGCCAAACAGGCCCGGCTGCACCGAAGGATAGACGCGGGCCACCATGGTCTTGTACGCAACCAGAGGCACGGCGTTGTCCGCTCCATAGCGGACACCCGATATCCCATTGAACTGTGTGGACTGCGTGAATTCCGTTCCGGCGACACGGAGTGTGGCCTGAGCAATCAGACCGGGAAGGCTGGCGGTGGCAGGGACTGGGCCATCGAACTTGAATGACTGGTTGAGGTTGAGCATCAGCCGGTTGGCGATACTTTCTGCAAGTTTCTCGATATCTGAAAGAGGATTGGAGTCGTTCATTGAAGGCACCTTCTTGCTATGCCAATGCGAGGCTTTGAGAAAGAGCGGTACTGTATCCAGGTCGCCTTGGAAGGCGGCTACAAGATAGAGCGGATAGATTCGTCGGCGCGTCCCTCAAGGGGAAGACAATAAGGAGTCACAAGACGACCCTATTGCCATTCGAATATCATTGCCAAGGTGCGGATCGACTGCGCTCAGGGGTGCGGATTCGAAGCGTACCGGTCGGATATCTTGCAACGAGCCCTGTCAGGCGCTTGGTGAAAGGGGAAGTGAGACTCTTCAGCCCGGCTGAGCTGCTCGACGGAACAATCGGGAATCAGCCTGGGTGCAGGCGGCCAGTTGGAATGAATTCCACGGCGCTCCAAGTGCTCATCAATTACCCAGATCAACTGTAACACCAGAAGCGGAAACGTCAAGGATTATATTTTGAACATTTTTGCAGCAGGTTTAAGGTATTGAGGATGAACAAGTCTGTTGTATCATTTATGGGAGCCTTGCTCTCTCAAGTAATGAATGGCTGACAACAAATATATAATAGTTTACTACTATAATAGTGGAATATCCGTATTTCGATGGATGTCGTCCGCTTTCCGTCTCCCCACACGGTATTCCGCCGCGCGGCGGCTACAGCGCAACGGTTTCCGGGAACTCCCCGGCGAGATCCACTTCCCGGAAGACTTGGCGGTGAATCTCCGTCCTGCCGGCGGAGGTGTAGATCAGTTGGATTCGGCCGTCAGTCGTCTCGATCGCATAGGGGTAGGCGAACTCTCTGTTCCCCGTGCCGATGTCGAGGCCGGTTTGCCACGTCTTCCCGGCATCCGTCGACAGGGCCAGGCTCAGCGGAGTGCGGCCGCTGCGCGAGTGGTTGTAGATCAGCAGCAGATGGCCGTTGCGCAGTTGGAGGAGGTCCACGGCGGCATTCGGATTAGGGAAGCGGTTCACCAGTTCGTGGCCCGCGCTCCAGGTGCGCCCGGCATCGCCGGACTCCGCGTAGACCATCCAGGCATCGGGGCGATCGCCGTATCCGCCGCCCCGCCGGCAGAAGGCGATCAGGCGGCCGGGTGCGACCTCCGCGGGGGCGGGCTGCAGATTGCCGAGGCGGGAAACGATATCGCCGCCGCGAGTCCATTCCCGTGTTGCCGGGTCGCAAAAGAGGCAGAAGGAAGCGGTCTCTTCCCCGACAAATTCCCGGTCCTCGCCCGCCTCGCGATAGACGGGCAACAGGTAGCGGCCATCGCTGAGCACAATCGGTTTGCCGCGCACGAGCGTGCCCCGCTCGAGCGTCAGCAGCGACGCATCGGACCATGTGCGCGCTCCATCGGAAGAGACTTTCGCGGCGATGCGGCCGTCGCTCCAGGTTTCGCCGAAACGCACCACATAGAAGAGCCACACCAGGCCCGCGTTGCCACCCTGTGGCGGAGCCTGCCAGACCACCGGGTTCCCAACCGCGCGAAAGGGGTCGCGGGCGAGCAGCACCGGCTTTGCCCAGGCACCTGCGTTCACCGAACCGGCATACCGGGCGGCCAGCCGCGTGCCATAAACCCCGGTGTTCGCGGCATACTCTCCGTCGCCCCCAAACCAGGCGAGGAAGAGGTCTCCGTTGGCGAGCTGGGTGATTGCGGCCGGATGCTTGTACTTGCCGGTGGGAATTCGCGGCCCGGCCACCAATTCCGCGGGGAAGCTGAGCGTGCGGCGGGCGGGATCGCCGGGCCCGGTTTGCGCCCAGGCGCGCGGGCCTGAGAGCGCGGCCATTGCCGGAAGAAGAAGTGCGGACTCAGCCAGGAATCTCCGGCGATCCAGCCGCGGCGTCACTGGGTCTGCACCCCCGTTTGAGGATGCGGCCATCGATCGAGAAGCCAAATTGGCGGGTGCGGACTTGAGCGGAGCAGCCATGGATCTACTGTAGCCCGGCGAGCCGAGCCAGGATGGGGAATGGCATGATATGATCGCCCTCGATTGCATATTTTGCCATCGGCGGCGCTGCAGTTGACGGCCGCACGCGAAGCGAGGTTGTATGATTCGCCTAATTTCTTTCCTCCTATTGTTGATGCCTCTTTCGGCGCTTGCCGCGGAACCGGGCTTCGTGCCGCTTTTTGACGGCAAGACGCTGAACGGCTGGAAGGGAGATCCGCGACTCTGGAAGGTTGAGGATGGCGTCATCGTCGGCTCCACGGAGGGTGTCAAGATAACGCACAACACCTTCCTGATCTATGAGGCGCGTCCGTTTTCGAACTTCATCCTCCGGGCCGAAGTGAAGCTCCGCAACCATAACAGCGGCATTCAGTTTCGCAGCGAGGAACTGCCGGATTACGTGGTCCGCGGATATCAGGCCGACATGGCGGAGGGCAACTGGTGGGGCGGAGTCTATGAAGAGAAGGGCACGCGCGGCATCATGGTGAACGGCTGGAAGGGCAAAGCGGAAACGGTGGTCCGCAACGGCGATTGGAACGAAGTAGAGATCCGCTGTGAGGGGCCGAAGATTGACATCACCGTCAACGGTCTGCACACCGCC
Organism: Bryobacterales bacterium; assembly: GCA_039812845.1. GTDB lineage: Bacteria > Acidobacteriota > Terriglobia > Bryobacterales > Bryobacteraceae > JACTMJ01. The sequence goes on along the minus strand of JBDIBK010000020.1, from coordinate 3,333 downwards.
ACGCTCAACGACGACGTCAAACTCTCCGGCATCATCGCCTTTCAGCTCCATCAAGGGCCGCCGATGGAAGCACGCTTCCGCAATATCCGCATCAAGACGCTGCCCTGATCCGGGCCTTCCGATGCGAGGATCGGCATTGCCCCGCGCCGCCGCGAAATTGAGCGGCGTCCCAGCGTACTCGTTCTGAAAGCAGGAGTATCCTCATGTCAAAACGCGTTTCCATTGGCACTTGGGCGTATACAATTGGCCCGTACAGCGCCAATCCCGTCCCCTTCGATATGGTCTGCGACAAGTTGAAGAACCTTGGTTTCGATGGGGTTGAACTTGGCGCTTTTCCGCCCCATCCCAACCCTGGGAACCCGAACGGGCCGGATGCGGATTGGCCGGGCGCTCTTCCAGAGAGAGCGCAGCGCGCCGAACTCCGCGCACGGATGGAAGAGCGTGGGTTAGGCTTCAGCGGCATCGCCGCCAACTTGTGGGGAGAGAAGCTCATCAATACCGACGACCCCTCCAAGTACATCCAGGAGTTTCGCCGCAATTGCGAGTTTGCGGTGGATCTTGGAATCGGCGGTGTCCGTGTCGATACGGTCCAGCCCCCCACCATTCTTCGCGAGATCGACGCCGCCACCGCCTTCAAGCGGGTCGGCGGCACGTGGCGCACCTGCGCCAATATCGCCGCCGATCACGGCCTGAACATGATGTGGGAGTTTGAGCCCGGCTTTGCATTCAACAAGCCGAGCGAAATCACTCGTGTTCACGATCTTGTCGACAGGCCCAATTTCGGGTTGATGTATGACACCTGCCACGGGGAAATGGTGGGTGTTGTGGGCGCGCGTCAGGAAGGCGAGAAGGAAGTGCTCGGCAGCCAGTTGGAGTTCATCCGGCTGCTTTCCGGGCGGATCATCCATATCCATCTGATTGATTCCGACGGCACCTGTCACAAGGATGCCAACGGTGAAGATGAGACCTCCGCGCATCCGCCATTCGGCCTTGGGCGTCTGAACTTCGACGAACTCGTGCCCGCTCTGCTTAAGGCGTCCGACATTCCCCACGATTGGTGGACGATCGATCTGTGCTTCTGGCCCAACGCCTGGGAGGCGACTGCCGCCTGCAAAGAGGCGGTTGACCGGCTGGTGGAGAAGTACGGCTAGAAAGGGCGAAGGTGACGAGGATGAGCAAGCAATTGCGCATTGGCATGGTTGGGTATGGCTTCATGGGACGCACCCATTCGAACGCCTACAAACGGCTGAACGATTTCTTTTCCGTGGAGCATCGCCCGGTGCTGAAAGCGGTCTGCGGCCGCAATGCGGAGAAGACCGCCGCCTTCGCGAAGAACTGGGGCTACGAGCGCGCCGAAACGGACTGGCGCAACCTGGTTCGGGCCAAGGATATCGACCTCATCGACATCGGCACACCCAACGACACGCACTTCGAAATCGCCATCGAGGCGGCGCGCAACGGCAAGATGGTGCTCTGCGAGAAGCCTCTCGCCATGAATGTGGCGCAGGCTGAAGAGATGACGCGCGCCGTCGAAATGGCGGGCGTTCCCAACATGGTCTGGTTCAATTACCGCCGCGTGCCTTCCGTCGCGCTTGCGAAGCAGATTGTGGAGGAAGGCCGCATCGGCAGAAGCTTCCACTACCGCGCGACCTACCTGCAGGATTGGACGATTTCGCCCGACGTCCCGCAAGGCGGAGCCGGCTTATGGCGGCTTGATGTGAACGCCGCCGGTTCCGGTGTGACGGGGGATCTGCTGGCCCATTCGATCGATACCGCAATGTGGCTGAATGGCCCGATCGCGCGCGTCTCCGCCATGACGAAGACTTTCGTGAAGGAACGCGTGCATGCCGAAACCGGCGCGGTGCAGCCGGTGGGGATCGACGATGCGTGCATGTTTCTTGCGGAGTTCGCGAATGGCTCGATGGGGACGTTCGAGTCGACCCGTTACGCCAGGGGCCGCAAGAACTTCAACACTTTCGAGATGAACGGGGAGGATGGCAGCCTCTATTTCGATCTCGAAGAGCCGGAGTATCTGCAATTCTTCGAATACAAGCAACTGCAATCCGGCAAGAAGATGGAGAGCCACCTCACCGGCTGGCGCAAGATCCACACCACGAATTCCGAACATCCGTACATGAGCCACTACTGGGTTCCGGGGACCTGCATTGGCTACGAGCATACGTTCCTGAACGCCCTGGCGGATTTTGTCGCGGGGATTGAAGCGGGCAAGCCCACGCAGCCCGATTTCCGTTCGGCGCTCCAAACGCAGCGCGTCTGCGACGCGGTGATTGCATCCGCCGCGCAGGGGAAGTGGCTCGAAACGGGCGTGGAATAGCGCCTCCGCCGTGCGTGCATCGCGGCACGGGCGCGCCGCATACGACAAGCCGGCGAATGCGATTACGAGGGCGCCGGTTCACGCACGGTGGGCCGGCCCAACCCGGTTCGCCACACGACGCCCAGTGCCAGCAGGATATTGGTGATCGCGAACAGAAAGACCGGCACCAGGCCGAACCGGTCGCCGATCGCCCCCGCCACGGCCGCCCCGACCGCGACGAACAGGTCGAAGAAGGCTGTCAGCGCGGCGAGCGCGGAGGCCCGTTCGTACTCTGAAACCCTCTCCACCACAATCACCGCCAGCGAGGGCCAGGGGAAGGAGTATCCGAAACCGACGATCGCGGCCGCCGTCACCGACATCGCCACGGAATGGCTCAGTATCATGAGTCCGAAGCCCAGTGCCATCGTGGCCATCCCGCCCATGAGGGTCTTCCTGGGACCCCAGCGGTCCGGCAGCGAGCCCAGCAGCAGACGGGACGAAAGCACCGTCATCGCGAAGGCGGTGAACGCCGGACCTCCCGCCACGCCGCGAGAATCCAAGAGCAGCGGCATGAAGGTAGCCAGGACGGCGTAGCCGATATTCGTGCAACCCAAAATCGAACCCGGCAGGGCGACCGCACCGAGCCGGAGCTTCGGTTTCGGCCCTCCCTTGCGCACCGGTGGCGGCTCCGTGGCAAACAGGACCAACACGCTTAACAGGCCCGCGCCGATTACCAGCATGGCGGTGTGCGGAAACGTCCCCATCGCTTGTGCCACCAGTGGACCCACCGCGAGCCCTCCCCAGACGCCCGAAGCCAGATAGCCAAGCGCCTGGCTGCGCCCGCCCTCGGGCGCTACGTCCACCACCCAGGCCACAGCGCCCGTAAGAACGAATGCCTCGCCCAAACCATGGGCCAATCTTCCCACCGCAAACCCGGCCACACCGAAGAGGGGAAGGTACAGGAAGCCAGCCAGGGAGCAGAGGCAGAACCCTACCCAAAGGCCGATTCTTCTTCCGCG
>JBDIBK010000019.1:0-40900 GCA_039812845.1 Bryobacterales bacterium | reverse complement strand
TGAGCGCGCTCGTTTCTCACCATTGGGAGCAGCCCTACCGCCTCATCATCAATTTCTTCGCGCTTTCAATGTGGCTTTGGGGCGGAATGCTCTACATCTGGATGATCTCCCTCATCTTCTATCGCTACACCTTCTTCCGGCTCTCGCCGGATCACCTCACTCCGCCCTATTGGATCAATATGGGAGCGATGGCCATCTCGGTCCTGGCCGGCTCTCAACTGATCTTGAATGTGGACCACGCGCCGTTTCTGAACTCGCTGCTGCCGTTCCTGAAAGGCTTCACCATCTTCTACTGGGCCACCGGCACATGGTGGATCCCGATGCTGATCCTTCTTGCCACGTGGCGGCATGTCTATTCGAGGCATCCGTTGACGTACGATCCGCTCTACTGGGGCGCGGTCTTCCCACTCGGGATGTATTCCGCCTGCACCTTCCGGATGGCGCATGCGCTGCACCTGGATTTCCTGTATCCCGTGCCAACAGTCTTCTTCGGCCTGGCTTTCGTGGCTTGGCTGGTAACGTTCACCGGGCTTTGCCGCAGACTGGGCTTGGGCGCTTATGCGCTGCTGACGGGCGGATCGCGGCCGCGTCCGGCGGCCTGAAGTTACTTCAGCGGCGATCGGGCCGCGCTCGCGGCCGCCTCATTCCATCCCGCCGGTTGCGCGGGAATGTTCCGTGTGGCCATGTCGCCAAGCACGAAGGCGAACATCAGAGACAGCCAGAGAAGGCCCGCTGCCGCCGCGAAGCGCATGCGGTATCCGCTCCATCTCAGATGCATGAAAAACAGGGCGACGAGCGTGGCCTTGGCCGCGGCGATCAGCATGGCGACCGGCGAATTCAGCGCGCCCAGATCGATTTCCGCCACCCCCGTGGTAAGCGCGGTGAGAACCAGCAGCGCCCCGAAAATGCCGGCATAGAACCGCACGGAACGAACTCCGGTATTCATTGGTGCGCCCCCACCAGATACAGCAACGGGAACAGAAACAGCCAGACGATATCGACGAAATGCCAGTATAGGCCCGCGATCTCTACCGGCCCATGGTCAATCGCGCTGAAGCGGTTCCGGTGCGCGAGGATGGCAATCACGCTCAGCACGCCCACTCCGATGATCATGTGTACGGCGTGCAGCAGCGTCAGGAAGAAGTAGAACACCACGAACAAGGCCACCTGCGGATGATCGGGGGCCTGGTAGCCGCTGAAATTGAACCCCGGAACGAGATGGTGAACCCAATGGCCATAGTATTCGAACCCTTTCAGTGCGAGGAACACAACGCCGAGCGCGATGGTGGCGGCGAGGAAGACGACGATGGCCTTGCTCTGGCCTAACTGCGCCGCCCGCACGGCCAGCGCCATCGTGAGGCTGCTCGCCAGCAGCACCACCGTCATCGCGGCGCCAAGCCACAGGGAGTTCAGTTCGCTCCCATGCACCCAGGCTTGCGGATAGAGCAGCCGGTACATCGTGTAGCCGCACAAGACGCCTCCGAAGAAGAGAATCTCCGTGCAAAGAAAGCCCCACATGCCGAGTTCGCTCGCTTCGTGCTGCTGATCGAAACTGCGGAAGTGGGCAGCGGGATAGACATTGCTAGACAAGCATTTCCTCCCTCACCGGAAATCGGTACGTTTCTTCGGTCACAACCGGCGTTTCCTCAAAGTTCTCCGTCGGCGGAGGAGACGCCGTTTTCCATTCGAGTCCGGTGGCCCCCCAGGGGTTCGCGGGCGCAAGCGGGCCCCGGAAGAAGGACCAGCCGAGGTAGAACAGCGGCAGCACGTACCCCACGGCAAGAATCGATGCGCCGGCCGTTGACATGACATTCAAGGTCTGGAAGCCTTCCGCGTAAGTGTGATAGCGGCGGGGCATGCCGAGGTAGCCCAAAATGAATTGCGGAAAGAACGTAAGGTTGAACCCGATGAAGATGAGGAATGCGGATACCTGTCCAAATCGCTCCGGGTACATCCGCCCGCTGATCTTCGGCCACCAGAAGTGCATCCCTCCCAAATACGCAACCACCATACCGCCAACCATAATGTAATGAAAGTGGGCCACCACAAAATAGGTATCGGTTACATGAACGTCAATCCCCAGGGCGGCAAGAAACAGGCCGGTTAGCCCTCCAATCGTGAACAACCCAATAAAGAACAGCGCATAGAGCATTGGAGTCTCAAAGGAAATAGAGCCGCCGTACAGCGTGGCCATCCAGTTGAAAATCTTTATGGCGGATGGAATGGCGATCAAATAGCTGAGGAATGAAAAAGCCAGCGCAATATAGACGCTCTGGCCGGCGACAAAGAGGTGATGCCCCCAAACCAGGAAGCTAAACACCGCGATCGCCACACTCGCCATCGCGACATACCGGTACCCGAAGACGTTTCTCCGCGAGAACGTGGAGATCAGTTCGCTCTCCACCCCCAGACCCGGAAGAATCATGATGTAGACCGCCGGGTGCGAGTAGAACCAGAAAAGGTGCTGAAACAGCAGGGGGTCGCCGCCCAGCGCCGGGTCGAAAATGCCGATCCCGAATGCCCGTTCAAGCCCCATCAGCACCAGCGTGATCGCCAGCACGGGCGTTGCCAGCACCAGGATGAGGCTTGTCGAATAGGTTGACCACAGAAACAGCGGCAGGCGGAACCAGGTGAGGCCCGGCGCTCGCATAGTGTGAATGGTAATAATAAAATTAAGCCCAGTGATAATCGAGGAGAAACCGGCAATGAAAATCCCGAGTGCCATCCATAGGACATGCGAATTTGAGTAGGTCGTGCTATACGGTGTATAGAACGTCCACCCGGTATCAACCCCGCCGATCACGATGGCGGAGAATGCCACTATGCCTCCGATCATGAACAGGTACCAGCTAAGCAGATTGAGGCGGGGGAAAGCCAGATCTTTCGCGCCGACCATCAAGGGGACGAGGAAATTCCCCAGTACCGTAGGAATAGAGGGAATAAGAAAAAACCACACCATGATGACACCGTGCATCGTAAAAAAACGATTGTAGGTGTCCGATTGCAGCAGATCCGGCTGAGGCGTCAGCAATTCCAGCCGGATCATCATGGCGAAGAAACCGCCGAGGAAGAAGAAGCCCGTGATGCTGAGAAGGTAAAGGAGCGCGATCCGCTTATGGTCCGTCGTGAGAAACCAGGAGCGCCATCCGTATCCGTCGTTCAGATAACTCGGCGGCGATTGGGGCTCGGCGATCCATTCGGGCTGTGTCACTGCTGCTTCCTTTCGGGTCCGGTATCGTCGTTCGGGCTTTGCTCGCCGCCGGGCGTATTCGCCGGCAAAGAGCCTGGAGGAAGGTTCTTCAGCGATCGAATGTATGCAATCAGTTGAAGAATTTCCTCTTCCGTTGCATTGCCGGAAAACGTGGGCATGATCGGCTGATACCCCTGCACAATCTGCGACGCCGGATCGACGATCGATCGGCGGATGTAAGCGTCATCCGCAAGAACGACGCTGCCGTCGGAGAGCGGAACCCGCCGTCGATAGAGCCCCTGCAATGGCGGCCCGTCGCGTGCGTGGCAGGTGGCGCAAGCCAGACGCTGGAAGACCTTCTGGCCCGCCTCGGACATCGTTTCTCCCGTCTCCCCACCGCTCAGCCACCGCTGATATTCGGCCGGAGCCATCGCATAAACCCAGCCGTGCATCCGGGAATGGTTGGTTCCGCAGAACTCGGCGCAAAGCAGAGGAAAGCGGCCTTCCGTGGAGGCCTGAAACCATAGCTGCGTATATCGCCCCGGCAGGACGTCCTGCTTGATCCGGAAGGCGGGGATGAAAAAGCTGTGAATCACATCCTCCGAGGTCATTACCAGCTTTACCGGTCGTCCCGCGGGCACATGCAATTCATTGATCTCCCGGTTCCCTTCCGGGTGCTGCAGTTTCCACATCCACTGCTTCCCCACAACATAGATCTCCGTGCTGTCCGCGGGGGGCACCGCTTCATCGAAGTAGATCTTCGCCCCCCAGACGAAAGCGCCCATCAGAATCAACAGCGGTATCCCAGACCATGCAATCTCGATGAGCGTGGATTCCTTCACGCGCCGCGCAACAAGGTTCCCCTCGCGCCTTCGGAAGCGAACCACAAAGACGAGTATCAGCAGAAATATCGCGGCGACAATCACCACCGACGCAATCACGAACGCCAGGTAGAGTTGGTCCACGATCTGGGCATTCGCCGAGGCGGCTTGCGGGAGCAGGTCGAGTCCGCTTGTCATGCGATTCCCTCGGCGGCGGATTCTTGACCGGCGTTTGTCCTCATCGGTTGGCTCCAAACTCGTCGGCGGCCCTTTGGCTCACGGGCGGCGGAAGCGAGGGCGTCGACTTCACAGGTGGAATCTCGGGGCTCTCCGGTACCCGCGTGGTTGAAGGCATCCCGCGGCCTACCAGAATCCGCATCGCCTCTTCGATCGGAATGCGAACGATGCCATTCTTGCGGTCAACCCATCCGTAGCTGTTCAGGAAACGCGTGCTGCGCGCTTTGATCCTTTCCAGATCCGCATTGGGCTCTGTCTGCAACAGCGGCCCTTCCGCTCGCGCCTCAGGCAGCATCGGCGCGAGGGCTTCGGCTTCCGGCGTTATCGAAAAGAAGACCCAGAGCAAGCACGCGCAGATGGTTCCCGTAAACGCGAGCAATCCGATGAGCCCCACGACGAACCATCGAATGGCGCGCGCGCTGAAATCGGTTTCCTCGAACCGCACACGTTCGTTCTGGCGGCCCACGGAGGCTTCACTCATAAGTGATATCTCCCACCCGCGTTTCCCGCATGCGTGCTTTCACGATCGCGAGACGAGGGTCCATCGTCGGAAGAAGCGGAAGTCTCCGCAGTTCGATCACGAACGCCGCTGTCCAGATGCCCCCAATTCCAATCGGAAGGAGCACATCGAGGATCTGGAAAGAGTACCCTTCGGGATAGAATGCCGGCTCCACAATCCAAATCGTTGCCAGAAGGCGCATTGCCAGCACAAATCCGGCGAGTTTCGCGAGCGAACGCAGATCCCGCTTGCTCTTCCTTACGAGCAACGCGCCGAATGGCACGGCGAACGCGAGCAGCGCCAACATCATCGTTACCGCTTCCCAACTGCCCTGCAGCCGGCTCAGATACCAGGGAATCTCTTCCTTCAGGTTGCCGGACCAGATAATCAGCAACTGGCTGAACTGCATGTAGACCCACAGGAACAGAAACGTGAACAGCATGTTGCCAAGGTCCAGCACATACTTGGGAACCGCCAGTTCCGCGAGCGATTCCCGATCGGCGACAAAATACAGCACGACAATCGCAAAGGCCAGGGCGGATACCACGAATCCCACGATCACCATCGCGCTGAAGACGGTGGAATACCACTCCGGCTGCAACGACATCGCCCAATCGATCAGCGCGAAACTGAGGATCACCACAAACAGCAGCAGGCCGGGCCCGCCGACGTTCTGCAATCGCCGCAGCAGGGCTGGGTCGGCATCGCTGTCCTGCCGCTGAGAGGCCCGGTTCAGCATCACGGCCAGCAGAATGAACAACGCGAAAAACACCAAAGCTCGTACCGAGAACGCGGTCGGGTTTAGGTAAACCTCGCGGTCCCGCAGCGCCGGGTTCGCCCGCAGTGCCTGAGTGTTTGCCCAGGAGTACAGAGAGGGTATGCCCAAAATCACTGGAAGGAACAGAATTGCAATCAATCCCCACGTGCGCGTTGCGGCTTCGAGAATTCTGCGCACCAGATAACCCCAGCCCCCTCCCGAGAGGTGATGCATGCACAGCACGATCAGGGCTCCAAACACGACCCCGCCCCACAGGAGATAGGCCACCAGATACGAGCGGAAAAAGCCGGCTGTGGAGAAAGTCCCCAACACCGCTCCCAGCGCCGTGAGCAGCACGCCCGCGGACAGGAATCGTCGAGCCAGAGAAGATCGCACCAGGCCTTGCGGCAGATACATCACTGGGCTGCCTCCTGGATGAGCGATTCACGGGCGCCTTCGGGAACCGCGCTCATCGGCGCGTTCTGGCTGAGTTGCAGCGCACGCAGATACGCGATAATCTCCCAGCGCCGCTCGATGGGAATGCGCGAGCCGTAAGGGAACATGGCGTCGCGTCCGTTGGTGATGACTTCGAAAAAGTAGCCCGTGGGGTAGCGGAGGAATCGGGCCTCATGGAACGAAACCGGGCCCCGGAATCCGCGCTCCACCACAATGCCGTGGCCATCCCCGGTGTAGCCATGGCAGGGGGAGCAGAAAATGTTGTAGTTCTTTCGGCCGCTGCGCATTCGCTCCTCCGTGATCGGAAACGGATACCCGTCCGCCCAGCCGCCCTCGACCTTTCCCGAATCCAGGCCCGGAACGGGCAATCGAGTTTCCCGGTCCACCGTGCCTTCGATCTGGGGCCTGGCGGAACCGCCATCCGCGAAGAAATCGCTGCTCGCATACGGCGCATACTTCGGTTGCACGTTCATCTTTTGCACGCAGCCGCACAGAGAGGTCAGCGCCGCCGCAATCGCCAGCGAGAAGAACGCGAGTTGGAGACGGCTACGGCGCAATGCGGTTGATCTCCAGCGGGTTGAGTGATTCCAGAAAGCGGAGTGTTTCATCCAGGCGAAATTGCTCGTCGCGGCTCTCAATCGCGAGGAAGAATCCGTCGGTGGTGGCGCTCCGAAACTGCGGCACATTGAACACCGGGTGATAGGGCGCGGGCAGCCCGTTCAGCATCAGCATGCCGATCAAAGAGCCAAAAGCAGCGAACAGAATAGTGAGTTCGAACGTAACCGGGATGAATGCCGGCCAGCTAAAGAGAGGCCGCCCTCCAACATCGAGCGGATAGGCCGCGGCCGAGATCCACCATTGCAGAAGAAAGCCCGAGGCGCCGCCGCTCAATCCGGAGATCAGGACGATGCGGGGCATCCACGGCCTGCGCAGCCGCACCACCTCCGACAACCCTTCGAGGGGGGACGGGCTGAATGCGTCGAAGTGCACATAGCCTTGCTCATTGGCTGCCTTCGCAGCGCGGATGAGCGCCTCCGGCGAGTCGAATTCCGCGAGCAGGCCCCAGATTCGTTGGTCGTTCATTTCCGCTCCTTTCGCGGAGACGGAACCAGTTCCCGCAACTCAGCCATGGAGAGCATCGGAATGCCCCGAATAAAGAGGAACAGCAGCGCCAGGAAAAGGCCGAAGGTTCCGAGCAGCGTAGACCAGTCCCAGAACGTGCCCGAGTACATCCCCCATGCGCCCGGCATAAAGTCCCGGTGCAGGCTGACAACCACGATCATGTAACGCTCCACCCACATGCCGACGTTGATCGCGAGAGAGGCCGCGAACAGCACGGGGAGATTCACGCGCATCCGTTTGGACCAGAAAATCTGCGGCGTCATCACGTTGCAGAAAATCACGATCGCCCATACCCACCAGTACGGTCCAAAGATGCGGTTCAGCACCATGAAGCGCTCAAAAATATTTCCGCTGTACCAGGCGATAAACGTCTCCATCAGATAGCCGTACCCGACGATTAGCCCGGTCACCAGCAGAATCTTTGCCATGTTGTCCAGGTGCCGGATGGTGATGAAATCTTCCAGATGGTAGAAATGCCGGATGGGCAGAATCAGCGTCACCACCATCGCGAAGCCGGAGAAGATCGCGCCCGCCACAAAATACGGCGGGAATATCGTGCTGTGCCAGCCGGGCACGATTCCCACGCTGAAATCGAGGCTCACGATGCTGTGCACCGAAACCACCAGCGGCGTCGCCAGCCCCGCAAGCAGCAGATAGGCCATCTGATACTGCTTCCAGTGGTGAGCCGAGCCGCGCCACCCCAGGGCGAACACACCCCAGAGCAACCGCTTCCCCCGCGTTTGCGCAAGGTCCCGCATGGTGGCAAAATCCGGGATCAGACCGACGTACCAGAACAGAAGCGATACCGTTCCATACGTGGACACCGCGAACACGTCCCACATCAGGGGGCTGCGGAACTGCGGCCAGATCTGCATCTCCGACGGATAAGGAAACAGCCAGTAGAAGAACCACGGCCGCCCGAGGTGAAGAATCGGGAACACCCCCGCGCACGCAACCGCGAAGAGCGTCATCGCTTCGGTGAACCGATTGATGGATGTCCGCCATTCCTGATGAAGCAGCAGAAGAATCGCGGAGATCAACGTGCCCGCGTGCCCGATACCAATCCACCAGACGAAGTTGACGATCGCGAAGCCCCACGCCACCGGCACGTTTACGCCCCAGATGCCGATCCCCCGGGCAAACAGATACGTGACGGCCGCCATGAAGAGCATCACGAACAGAAACGCGACGCCGAAACCGATCAGCCAGCCCTTCGAGGTGGGCGCGGTAACGATGCCCGCAATCCGCCGGTTCACGTCCTCGTAGCGGACGTCTTCTCCAATCACGGGGGGCCGTTCGAGCGGATCCAACTGTCGCAACGCCGGCATTAGACGGTGCCCCCCTCTGATTCCCGCAGCTCCGCGAGATCGTTGCCGGGATTGCGGACGCACGCGAGATAGGAGGTGCGTGGCCGCGTGTTGAGTTCATCGAGGAGCGTGTAGTTTCGCGAGCCGGACTTTGCGCGAGACACCTTGCTGCCGGGGTCCGCGATGTTCCCAAACACGATCGCCTCGGTGGGGCAAACCTGCTGGCATGCCGTTACGATCTGGCCATCGGCGATGGGCTGATCGTTCACCTTGGAGCGAATCTTTGCCGCCTCTATCCGCTGCACGCAGTACGTGCATTTCTCCATCACCCCTCGGCTTCGCACGCTGACATCGGGATTGCGCTGCCCCTTCAGGCTGCCGGTCTCATAGTCCGCATACTGGAAGAAGTTGAAGCGCCGCACTTTGTAAGGGCAGTTATTGGAGCAGTACCGCGTGCCCACGCAGCGGTTGTAGACCATCTGGTTGAGGCCCTCTTCGCTGTGAGCGGTGGCGCCCACCGGGCAGACCACTTCGCATGGCGCATTCTCGCATTGCATGCAGGGCACCGGTTGATGATAGATTCCTGGCGCGGACGGGTCCCCTTCAAAATAGGTATCCAGCCGGATCCAGTGCATGATGCGCCCCCGGCGGACCTCTTCCGCGCCCACGACAGAGATATTGTTCTCCGCCTGACACGCGATCGTGCACGCGCCGCATCCAATGCACGCGCTCAAGTCAATCGACATCCCCCATTGAGGACCATCCCGAACGGGCCGCTCCGGGTAGAGGCTCAGCAGTTCCGGCTTCAGTGCGGCGCTCGCGGCCTTTTCTTTCGATAGCGCCTCATCCAACGTCCAGGAGCGGATCAGGTCCCGGTTCTCCATGTTCTGATGGTGCTGCCGGGCTGCAAGCGGAACCTGGTGGCCCAGTTTTCGAATCGTCGCGCCGCGCACATTCCATTCCGCACCCCACGTCCGCAGGGGGTTCACATCCACACCCACCCGGCCGCCGCCGGCTTTCTCCCGGCCGTTTCCCAGGTGGAGCACGACACTGTTCTCCGCATGGCCCGGAACGATCCAAACCGGGATTTCGATTGATCTGCCACCCAGCCCGATCTCCACCGCGTCGCCGCTCTCCAAACCCAACCGGCCGGCCGTTCCCGCGCTGATGAGCGCGGCATTCCCCCACGTGAGAGACGTGATGGGCTTCGGAAGTTCCTGGAGCCAGCCGTTGCTCGCATAGCGGCCGTCATACAGCGTGGGATCCGGGCGAAACACAAGTTCGATCTTGCTGTCACTTGGAATGGGCGGTGCCACCGCGCGCCCCACCGCCGGCCCGTTCTCAACCGGTGCCCTGCTGCCCACCGCACTCACTTCGGAATTGAACAGAATCCCGCGCCGTATCACACCGTCGCGCAAAGATCGTCTCCAGAATAGGTCGAACTCCGCGGCCTCGGATTCGCGGTTGGAAGCGGCCTCCCTCCGCCAATGATTTCGGACAATCTCCGCATCCGTCATCAGCGGCGCGCCAAGCACCGTGGCAAGAATCTCCAGGGCCGGCTTTTGCCCTTTCAGCGGCCGGATCGTGGGCTGAACAATGCTGCAAGTGCCGTCGAACGCGCGAAGATCGCCCCAGCTTTCGAGGAAGTGCGCCATCGGGAGGTTCCAGTGGCACAGACGCGATGTTTCCGTTTCATAGAGCCCGGCGTGAAGGCGAAGCGCGACCTTCTCCATCGCCTGCGCGACGCGCTTCGCCTCGGGCGCGGAGTACGCGGGGTTGGTGTCCAGAATCAGCAGCGTATTAACCGCACCCGCTTCCATGTCTTCAACGAGGCTCTGGAGCGTTCCTGGCTCGCTCGATAACCCTCCAGTGTCCGCATCGGCCCAAACAACGGTGCTCCCTTCGTTCCCAAGGAATGCGTTCATTTGATTCGCCAGTTGGTGAACGAGCGCTGGCTGAAACTCACCGGGAATCACGAGAGACCGGCCTCGATTTCGTTGGAGGTCGGCGGCCGCCTTCCGCACCCACTCTCTCGCCTCTGCCCCCAATCCTCTTGAAGCCGCGGGGCCCTGTGAGGGCAGGCCCAACTCCTCACGAAGCACTCCCGCGATTGCCGGAATGGAATCGCAGCGCGCGGCGAGGCGGTGGTCCGCGCAACTGCCCGTGACGCTCGGCGTCGGCTCCGCCACATAGAGCCGGTTCATTGAGGGCTGCTCAGCGGACGGCCGGCGGCGGCTGGCAAACTCTCGGGCATGGGCAAGACTGCCGGGCATGCCGTGCAGGAAATCGGCATCGAGAGAGACGATCGCGTCCGCGGCGGCAATCCGATACACGGGCACCGGCGGGTTGCCGCTCGAGGGGGAACCGGCCGCGGCCGGCTCTTCCCGCCGCGCCGCTTCAAACGTGTGCCAGCGCGCTTCCGGGAACTGGCGAAGTAACTCCCCGATAGTGGCGAGCATGGATGGTGACCGAACAGCGCCGGTGAGCAGGCGGAATCCCCGGCCTTGGTCGCGTTGCATCCGCTCGCGGAGATGCCCGGCCTCGATTGCGAATGCCGCCCAAGTTGACGTGTTCCTCCCCCGGCGAACCGTGGCGGCGCGGTCAGGATCCCACAATGTGAGAATCTCGGCCTGTGCAAAGATGCCCGTTGCGCCTAGGCTCGCCGGATGGCTGGGGTTGCCCTCGAGCTTCGTGGGACGCCCCAGATGCGTTTCAGCCAGCAGGCCGACGACACGGTCCCCCATTTGCATCGCGGTTGCGTAATAGCGCGGCTTGCCGGGAACGAGATACTCCGGTTGCTGCACAAACGGAACAATTTCCCGTTCGGGCAAGGAAGTGCATGCACTCAGGCCGGCGAGTCCCGCGCTCGCAGCCAGATAGGAAAGAACCGTGCGGCGGCCGACTTGCATCGGCGAGGGATCATCGATCGCATGGGTGAATTCGGCGCTGCTTTGCTCCGCGAGACTTTCCTTGTTCCGGTATTCCGCGAGGGTGCGCCAGTATCGGGGAGCTTGCCGGCCTGTCGAATTTTCGATCTGCACAAATACCGGATTCCCCACCTGGCGTTCCTCCTACCGATGGCACGTGTAGCAATCGGTTTTCGGTTTTGCATCGTAGGCCGCAACCAGTTTCTTGCCCACAACTTCCTGGCTCGGATTCGGGACATACCCCATGCTGTAGACCTCTTCCCGCGGCCGAATGAACTTGCCGGGGTCGCGGTGGCAGTCCAGGCACCACCCCATTTGCAGGCTGTGTCCTTTGCTCATCAGCGGCATCTTGTCCACACGGCCATGACAGCTCTCGCAGCCAATTCCCTTCTTGATATGAATGCTGTGGTTAAAGAAGACGTAATCGGGCAAATCGTTTACCCGAGTCCAGCGCAGGCGATTGCCGGTTCGCAGGCTCTCGCGCAACGGGGCCAGATAGGCAGCGTTGGTCCAGATCTGCGAATGACAGCTCATGCAGGTCTCGGTGTTCGGGATTCCCGCGTAGCTCGAAACCTCGACTGTCGTGTGGCAATACTGGCATTCGATCCCCAAGCCGCTCACATGATGGGCGTGGCTGAAGGGAATCGGCTGCTGCTGCGTCAGACTGCGGTGCGTAAAGTAGTCGGATCGGAAATAGGCGTAAGCGAGTGTGGAGATAACCGCGATACCGCACAGCGCTCCTGCAATCAGAAAGCGCGAAAGCGCGTTGGACGCGGGATGGAATAGCTGGCTCACCGGTTGCGTCTGGAGTGGTGCTTCGGACCGTTCGAGCCGGAAGAGCCGGGAAGCGTTTCGCCTCTCCGCAATTTTTTTGAGCGTCCCAAAAACGAATACGCCGCCCTCGCGGGCGGCGTATCGATCGTGCTGGCGGGTCCGCGCACTCTTGCGGCCCCGATGAACCGCTCTGGCGGAATTACTTCAGCGTGGCGAGATAGCGAAGGCTCTGCCGAATCTGCGGCACGGGGTCGACAGCCTCCTCTTCCAGAAACAGATGCCGCACCTTTTGCCGCTTCGCTTCCGCGAGAGCCGCCCGTACGTTGACGGCGCCGGTGCCCAGTGGGACGCTGTCGTTCTCCTCCACCTCCGCCGGCGTGCCACCAAGAGGCAGACCTTTCCGCATGTCTTTCACATGCATCAGCGGAAAGCGCTTCGGGTAGCGCCGCAGGAAATCAACCGGGTCCTGACGGCCGTAAACGATCCAGAAGATATCCATCTCAAAGTTGGCATACCGGGGATCGCAGAGTTTGGCGAGCGTATCGAACTGGGTGCCGTCGGGGGACGGGTCGAACTCGGTTCCGTGCGTGTGATAGCAGAGCCGCAGCCCGGACGCGGCCAAGCGCTCGCCCCATCGGTTGAGATTCTCCGCCGCAACCGCGCAGTCCTTCGCGGTGAGATGCCTGGCACTGTGGGGGATGGTGGAGCACACCACGTATTCGGCGCCAAGCGTCTTCGCATGGTTTGCGACAAAATCCAGATTGCCGCCCAGGTCTTTCCAGGAGGCGCCAACAGAACTCGCGCTCAACCCTTCCGCTTTCAACAGGCGCGCAAATTCGGCGGGGCTGCGTCCGTAGAGGTCTCCCGCTTCCACATCGCGAAAGCCCAGTTCGCGAATCAGCGCCAGTGTCGCCGGAAGGTCCTTGCGCGCGAGCCCGCGCACGCTGTATATGTTGATACCGATCCGCTGGCCGAAGGCGGATTGGCCAGCAAGCGGCAGCGCGGCTCCGGTGGCGCCGCACGCGGCAACGAACTCGCGGCGCGTCATCATGCTTCCAGCTTCCATGGTGCGCGATACTCCCGGTGCAGCAGGTAGCGGGCCGATTCCTGCTCCACCGTATGGCGGGCGTCGTCCCAATCGAGCCGCGTCTTCGCCCGCAGAGACAGGTTGGCCAGAATGCAGGTAATGGAGGAACGGACACAGGTCTCGATGTCGCTGTTGGGCCGCTTGCGGGTGCGAACACAGTTAACGAAATTGGCCCAGTGGAGAGGGTGCGGATCCGCAACCCTCTTCATCTCGAAAGCGGCCAGATCGGAGCCCTTCTCGGGAGTGAGCCGCGTCACCGCGCGGTCCACATAGAGAGTGCCGCGCGGGCCGTGGAAGGTGATCCCCATCAGGCGCGACGTACCCAACTCCGTGTTGTTGGAGCGGTGCTCCCAGGAGCCAAGAAATCCAGGGTACTCAAACGACGCCTGCATCGTGTCCGGCGTCTCGCTGTCGTCGGTCAGCCAATACTTCCCGCCGAGCGCGGCCACGCCATGCGGCATCGGATCGCCAAAGGCCATTTGCACGATGTCCAGCATGTGGATTCCCGAATCCGTGATAAGGCCCCCCGCATAATCCCAGAACCAGCGGAAGTACGAATACTTCTGCGGGTAAACACCAAAGCGATTTGGGTTGAAGGCGTGCGCGGGTGCGGGCCCCTGCCACAAATCCCAATCGAGCCCGCCCGGCGGGGCCTGATCCGGCGGATTGCCAATGCCCGATTGCGGCACGTTCGAATAGATCCACGAACGGACAAAGGCGATCTTTCCGAGGTCGCCGTTCCTCACGATTTCGCAAGCTTTCTGGAAGTGTGCACCGGATCGCTGCCAGGTGCCCGCCTGAACCACGCGGTTGTATTTGCGTGCGGCCTCCACCATCACCGCGCCTTCGCTTACCGCCACGCAGGCCGGCTTTTCCACGTAAACATCCTTGCCCGCCTTGCAGGCTTCCACCGTGATGTACGGGTGCCAGTGGTCCGGAGTCGAAATGCACACCGCGTCAATCGACTTGTCCGCGAGCACTTCCCGGAAATCGCGTACCGCCTTCGGCTGCTGCCCCAGCCGTTTGGCGAGCGCCTCCGCTCGTTCCAGATTGGGCTGATAGACGTCGCAAACCGCTCCGACATTCACGCCCGATTGGGCCGCTGCCGCCTTCAGGTTCTCCGAACCCATCACCCCGACTCCGACGAAAGCCACGGAGATCTTGTCATTCGCCGATACCGGCGCGGGCGAAGCCGATTGGCCCGCAAAGGCCGTTGAAGATGCCGCGGCGGTGGCCGAAGCCAGAAACGTGCGCCGCGCCAGATCGTTATGTTTCACTTTGCCTCCATTGCAGGGAACAGTCGTCGAGACGGTATGTTTCTCCTCGCAAATCGCGCCAGGGGAGATGCGGAAATCGAGCAGGTTGGACCCAGTATATTAGCGCCCGTCTCCGGTCGTCAACACCTTTCTTGCATCTTGCAAGTAAGGAATCGACTCCGATTGCGGGCTGCGCGCCCGCCACGCCTGGGCTAACGAACCTTCCGCGGCAGCCACCAAAGAAACGCGGGCGTCACCCCATAAGGAGTGACGCCCGCGATCCACGTTTTGGAAGGAACGGGGTTGCCGTTCCCCTCCCGGCTTCGGTTTGCCTACCAGCTGATGCGTCCGCGAAGCTGAATCGTTCGCGGTGCATTGCTCTGCTGGCTGAGGTCTTGCAGCCCGGTGACGGCATTCGGATTGACGTCCATCGGGCTATTGAATGCGTTGAAGAAGTCGGCTGCGAATTGCAGGCTCGCCTTCTCGGTGAGCGCGAACGACTTCGAAAGAGTGAGGTCGGCGTTCCAGGCCCCAGGTCCCTTGAAGAAGTTGCGCGCATTCCAGTTGACGTTGTCGGCGATGGTGGTGAGACGGATCGTGCCATCCTTCAGCCGGACCGGAACGCGGTTGTCCAGTCCAGGGCCAACCTGGGTCAGCACGCGCTTCGAGCGATCCACGGGAATCAGTGCCTGCAATTTGGCCTGATCCACGCTGGTTGCGCTGGTCACGTCGAAATCGCCCTTGAACCACACGCGCTGCTGCCGTCCGCCGAAGTTGAGCAGCAGACGTTCATCCGCACTCAAAGTGGGGTCGCCGAACAGATAGCGGGAGGCATCCACGCTCAGCCAGTTTCCGCTTCTCCACTCGCCGATGCCCGTGAGTTGCCAGCCGCCCACGATGGAATCCACCAGGCCGGAAGCATTGCCGAACATCGCCCGTCCTTTCCCGAACGGAAGATCCAGCACGCCATTCCAGCGAACGCGGTGTTCGGGGATGGAACCGCTGTTATAGTAGACGAGCTTCAGCAGATCGTCGTAGCTCATTTGCGGAGCGCCCAGCACCTGGTTTGCCTCGGGCACCTGCGCGATGCCGGTTCCCGTGGAGTTGATCGCGCCGTTGCCGCTGCTGTACCCGTCGGAGTCGCTCGTGGTGAGCGAACGCGTGAAGGTGTAGAAGAACTGGCTGAGGAAGCCGCGCGAATAGCGCTTCTCATATTCCGCCTGCAGCGAATGGGTGTTCGAATAGCCCGTCCGGTTCACCGCAAACAGGTTCCAGTCCTTGTTGGCGCGCATCAGATCGCGATTGCCGGGAGGGTTCTCGCCGGTGCGCGTCACGTAGTTGTATTCGCTTTCGCGCTGGTTGATCGAGAAGCGCTGTTCCAGATCGCGCCCGCGGTCGCCGATGTAGCTCAGGCGGATCGCGCTGTCCGAAAGGAACTGCTGCTCGACGGTGACGTGAATCTTCTGCGCCCGCCCGTCCTTCCAATTGCGGCCATCCATCAGCAGTCCGGATTGCGCATTGGGAGAAAGCGGCACGATTCCATTCGTATCTACGATGACTTTTCCCACGTAGTCGCTTTGCGAGGGAGTGGTTCGAACCCCGTATGTATCCGTGCCGTCCTTCGTTGCCACCTGGTTTTCGTAGCGAAGGTTCAACGGCGGAGTGAGACGCATCGATTGCAGAATCTGCGAGAGCGGCATCGTCCAAAAATACTCGCCGTAGCTCGCGCGCAGCACGCTGCGGTCGGTCAGCTTGTAGGCGAAGCCGATGCGCGGCCCGAAGTTGTTGTTGTCCGCGCGCACAAGGTTGGACGGCAGTCCAGCCGCATCGGCGGTGGTCCACGTCAGCCCGCGTTGGGCCCAGGAGGCAAGCTGCGACGCTGGAATTCCCGGGAGGTCTTCCATCTTGTGATCGCCGGGAGTCACCACCTGGAACACGCTGCCAATCGTTTGCGGATCTACCTGAACGAAGCGGTTCTGCTTCTCCGAATAGGGAGACCAGCGGTCCCAGCGCACGCCAAGGTCGAGCGTCAGCCGGTTGCTCACTTTCCAGGTGTCCTGGAAATAGAGCCCGCTCTCAAACTGGCGGAAATAGAAGTATCCGCGGTTGTTCTGGTTCGAAAGGTAGGTCGGAAGGCCAAGCGCCATGGACGCCATTCCGTCTCCGGTAAAGGGAACCGCCTGGTCGCCGGCCGCATCGTAAAGGGCGGTCCAGGCGGATTCAAAGCCGTTGGAGCCCTGTGCCTGCTGCAGTTCGCGGACGTTGTTCTGCTCATAGCGCAGCTTTCCGCCCATCTTGAAGGTGTGCTTTCCGGTAACCCAGGTCAGATTGTCTTCGAGAACGTATCCCGTCAGATTCTGGTCGCTGCGGTTGTCGTTGTCCCATCCAAAATAGTCGGTATAAAGCGTCGGCCATCCCAGCGCTCCGAACGGATTGGGAAGGCCCAGGTCGTTGGCCCAGTTCTTGTTGTCGGCCAGGGTTCCCTGGCTGTTGGTGTTGCGCTGCAGGCCGGCCGTGAACTCGTTCAGCAAGGTCGGCGTGAAGATGTGCGTCTCCTGCAGAGACAACGAATACAGGCGCACGTTCTGCCTGCGGCTGCCGTAAGCGTCGGCCATTCCAAGAGGCGGTGCGCCATAGCGGCCGCCGCTCGTGGAAGATGAGCGATCCGATACGGTGTATCGCCCCATCAGCGAATCCCTGTCGGAGAAGCGATGATCGGCGCGGCCCGTGAACTTGTAGGCATCGTTGATATTCGGATAGACCGCTTCGAAGTTGTCGCCCACATAGGGGTTGATGTTGTTGGTGGGCAGCGGCGTAACGCTGCGCATCTTCTGGTAGAAGGGCGAAATGCGCCCAACGGGAATCTGATTGTTGGTGAACTGCTGCCGCAGGCCATTCGCATTGGTCGTCAACGGATCGTAGACGTTGGTCTTGCGGCCCTGCGCGTCGAGCAGGCTGTCAAAATTTCCCGCCCACATGTCGGCGGTTGGAACCGCCTGGCGATAGAAGCTTTCCTCGCGCTGCTTCAAACCCTCGAAGGCGGCGAACCAGAAAGTGCGGTTGCGGCCGTCGAAAAACTTCGGCAGGAACACCGGCCCTCCGGCGGAGAGGCCGTATTCGTTGCGAATCAGCTTCGCGGCCGTGTTGCCGTCCTGGCGCTGGCGCGCGCGCAATCCGCCGCCGTTGTTGCGGTGCGTCATGAAGAAGCTGCCGTGCAGCTCGTTGGTGCCGCTCTTGGTGACCAACGAAACGGTTGCCGGGCGCGAATACTGCGCCTGCGATCCCGCGGTCTCGATGCGGAACTCATTCACGCTGTCCAAGCCCGGCTGCACGCGGCTCATGCCGCCGCCGAAACGGTCGACAATCGAAACACCGTCCAGCAGCATTTCCGCGGAGCCAACCTTCATCCCGTTCACACGGGGATTTGCGCCGCCTTCCACTCCCGGGGTCAGCGTAAACAGGCTCGTAATATCGCGGCCGTTCAAGGGAAGCTGACGGATGCGCTGCGCATCCTTCACATCGCCCACCTCGGCGCTTTCGCTGTTGATGATGGGTGCCGCACCGGTGACTTCGACTACCGTGTCCACGGAGCCCAGTTCCAGCGTCGCGTTGACCACCGCCGTCTGCCCGGTCTGCAGCACAAGGGTGCCGGACCACTGTTTGAATCCCTGGCTTTCCACGGAAACCCGATAGTTCCCCGCCCCCAGGGTCGAAATGGAATAAATGCCTTCCGCCGACGTTACGGTTCGACGGGTAAAATTCGTTTCCACATGGATCGCCACCACACTTGCGCCGGGAATGGCCGCATGACTTGCGTCATAAACGGTTCCACGGATCGTGGCCGTTCCCTGTGAAAACGCGAGAAAGGAAAACGCCATCGTGGCGACAGCCAGGCTGCACCAGGAGAGCGCGCGTTGAAATTTGAGTAAACTCAATCGAAAACCTCCATCAAAATGGACCCCAAAGACTCGCTCCGCAGCCCCCAATCGCCTTCTCCTCCAGGGGGTCTGAATGGACGAATCCGAGTTCAGTATATGAAATGAGGTTGACAATGGTCAAGCTCTTCCTTGTTGCAAACAAGCAACTAGCGTATCGATTTGCCTATTCCCGCGGGATGGAAATATGATAGCTGTCACGTATCGCCACGAGTTGCAGGACGTTTCAGGATGGTCCCGCCGTCATGCACAATGGGGGAATCGGGTTCGCGAAGCTGGCGGAGCCGGGCTGGAATGCGGCTTCCCTTCTTCTCGCAAGAAACAAACGGCTCGCCGGGCGGTGCGAATCGGCCCCGTCGCAATTCGCCGCGGCGGCAGCTTCCATGGGGCGGGTCGTTCGATATTCGGGCGTGCCGCCGGAGCGGTTACGATAGCTCTTGAAAGCAGCTAACGCCTCCCGCGCTCAGGCTCAGGCGATGGAACGTCATAGGAACGGCGGGTATTGTGTAATGGTTATCGTTCGCCAGCTTCTCTGCTTGACGCTGCTTGCCGCGTCGGCTCTTTCCCAGATCTCCGGCATTGAGGTCACCAGCCGGGCGCAGCCCAATTGCTGGCGGGTGGATGCCCTCGTGAAGGACGTCATCAAAGACGCCAGGACCGATCGCGAGAAGGCCCTGGCCCTCTATCGATTCGGCATGGAGCACATCCTCCACTTCAACGGGCCCGTCGAACAAGGCGATCTCTACGTCACGGACCCCACCAAGATCGTCGGCGTTTACGGCTACGCGCTTTGCGGCAACAACAGCGGCGCGATGAACGCGCTCTACGAAGCGGCCGGGCTGAAGGCCCGCGTGCGATGGCTGAAATATCACGAAGTCCCTGAAGTGTGGTTTGAGAATCGCTGGAACTATCTCGATTCCGACATGTTCGGCTACGTTTATCTCGACGACGGCAAGACGATCGCCGGCGTCGACGACCTCGTCCGCGACGCGGATCTCTTCGTAAGGCAGAAGAATCCGCCGAAGCCCTACTTCCCCTTCGATCGGAAAGACGACATGGCGAGCGTGTTCCGCAATGCTTTCAACCGCAAGAACTATCACGCTTTCCCGGATACCCACCGCATGCGCCTCGGGCTGCGCTCAGGCGAATCCGTGCGAATGTACTACCGTCCTCAAGGGCGCTTCTATCTGCGCGAAGGGCTCCCCTACAACCTCGGCATGACGTACCTCGATTACTGGACGCTCGGCCCCGTGCGGAAGGACTCCATGGCGTGGACCGACGAATCTCCGGCCGGCTATGGAAATGCGCGATTCGACTACAAGCCGCGTCTCGATTCACCCGCGTTTCGCGCGGAGAATCCCGAGATCCGCGATGCAGTCAAGTGCAGCGGCAAGAAGTCGCCCGCCCTGTGCGCGGCGCCGGGAGCAACCGCGTCCGCGGTCGTCGCCGTGAACACGCCGTTCATCGTCGCCGGACTGCAGAACGACCTTTCTAGCCTCAACGACAATACCGGGGGAGCCATGATTTCGGGGCTGTTCTGGCGGGCGAGAGCGGAGGATTCGAATGTCATTTCCATCAGCGTGGACCAAGGCAACACCTGGCGGGAAGTGTGGCGCAACCGGCTGCTGGGCGCGATTCCTTTCCGCGTCGACGTCACATCTCTCGTAGAGGGCTACTCGGGCTACCAGGTGAAGTTCGAATGGACCGATACGCTCCGGGATGAACAGAGCGGAATTTCGGACCTCGCCTTCGAGACTTGGGCTGAACTCTCTCCGATGGCGCTCCCCCGCATCGTCCAGGGCGACAACGCCTTCAGTGTGGCGGTGAGCGGCGAATCGGCCGTGATGCAGAACAGCGCGTGGCATCGCTGCACCGCTTTGCCGGGAGAAACACGGGAGAACCTGGAGTTATTCGCGGAGGCGCCATACCTGCGCCCACGGACAAACTCCCTCCCCGGAGTGCTGGAGTTCACATTGCCGGAAGTTCCGAACATCCGGCAGTATCAGGTGAGCGTGCTTGCCAGGGCACTCGCGGGCACGGACCCGCAGGCGACGCGCGTCACCCTTTCCATCTCGGAAGACGGCGGCCGAAATTGGAGCGTCCTTGAGCGGTTTCGCCCGAATCCGGAACACGAAGACGCGCGCATGTGGTTCAACCGTATCGTCACGCCAAGCCCAGGCGCCGACAAAGGCGCTCGATTGCGCATCCAGGTAGAGCATGGCGGTCTCGAACAGATCGCCACTTCCGCACTGGCGGCAGCGGCCGTTCCGGCGGATCAAACGCTGCGCATTACGCATGTCTGGCTTGAGGGAGATGCCCGAAAAAGTGCTGTGAACGACGTAAGACTTAGCGATGGGAAAGGAACGTACCACGTGAAAACAGGTCCCGACAAGATCCGGAATCGCGAATTGCGCATTGAGGCGGTGTCCCGATGAACGCGCGCCTGCTGATTGCGGTGGCTCTGCTGTTCACGGCCGCGGCCGTGAGCGTGAGCGCGCAGACACGCCCTTTCGAAGATCACGTTCACCCCTCGAAGGTGTTCGGAGAGAACCGCAATTACCGTCTCTTTCTTCCGCGGGGATACGACTCCTCCAATGTGCGCTATCCGGTGATCTACTACTTTCACGGGCACAGTGACCGCTACACGCTCGAACGCTACGACGACGGCAAGGACACCGTTCCCAAGATCGCGGCATTCGTCGCCGCCCATGATGTGATCGTCGTGAGCGTGGATGGCTACGTCGCGCGGGATTACACCGGCTTCTATGGCGGGACTCCATGGGACGTGCGCAAGGAGGGCGGAGACTTTGACTTCGGAAAGTATTTCCTCGAACTCGTCGCGCATATCGATTCCACCTATCGCACGCTCACGGACCGCCGCCATCGCGCGACATCGGGCCTCAGCATGGGCGGCTTCATGAGCCTGTGGCTCAGCGCGCGTTACCCCGATGTCATCGGCAGCGCATCCTCCTTCAATCCGGGTCCTGAGTTTTACACCGGCGACAAAGGCTCCCGAATGCTTTGGCGGCCGAAGGATCACGTCACCAGCCACGACCACAGCATGGTGCGGCTCATCCACGCGAGCGGCGATTTCATCAGCCAATATCACAAGGAAACGCGCGACGCCTACGCGCCCAGCGCCGTGGATTTCGAGTATCGCCGCGACGAGTATCACCGTCACTGGGCCACATCCATTGGCGAGACCTTCGCCTTCCACATGCGCGCATTCGAAAATTCGGCGCTCGATAATGTCCCGGAAACGTGGAGCCACGATGACCCCTATCGTCGCTTCTCCGTCTGGGGATACGACGTGGAAGCGCAGGGTCCCGGCAAGGCGATGGTTTATCTGGAGAACGTCACGCAATGCAGCCTGCGGGTGCGCACGCGGCAGTGGGCTCCGGACGGCCCTGCGGCCGAGCGCAGCATCCGGATTCGCACGGCACCGCTTTATTCCGCGGGGAAGAACTATGTCCTGCTGGATCACAGCATCGCCGCCGGAGTCACGGAACGGCGCAGCATAGCGGCTGACGCCGAAGGACGGCTCACGTTCACCGTGGACGGATCCGGCCATCAGTTGAGCATGGACGGTCCGGGATGCGGCGCGGAGCCTCCCGTGCTGCTGCCGGTCACGAACAGCGACTTTCTTCGCGTAACGCCGGGTGCGCCGGTAATGCTTCCCCTGAAGCTCTATAACCCGCGAAACGTGCCGCAGAAGAACATCCGGCTCATCATCGAAAGTGAGTATCCCACCGTAGCAGTGGAGCGCTCGGAGGCCGTGATTGAAGAGATGGCGCCCGGTGCCGTTGTCGATCTAAGCGACCGGTTTCCAGTGAAATTCACCGCCGGCCGCGACGGCTACGCCCGTACCGGACTCAGTGCGCGGGTTCGCTTCGACGACTGGCATTCAACGCTCCAGCACTTTTCCGTGATGGTCGAACCCGACGGCTTGGAGGCGCCGCTCGCCTATGAGATCCTGGACGGCCGCACCCGAACCTTCCCCGTCTTTCTGCCGAAGGGCAACCAGGGAGGCGGAAGCACCATTGAGCGCACCGTCACCGAGGGAACCGGCAATGGCAACGGGATCCTCGAAAAGGGAGAAACCGCCACGATCTGGGTGAAAACCGCGCAAGGGATCGACCCCTTCGACAAGAACACCTGGCATCGCGCAAAGGTGCGTTCAAGTTCTCCCGTGATCGCCGAAATTGCGGACATTCAGGAAGACAAGCAGCGCGAATGGACGGGGGCGCAGGAACGGACAAGCCTGATCGGCTGGCGGGAGAATGCGGCAAGCGGCATGGCGGCGCGATTGGTGCTGGACAGTGAATCCGTGAGCTTTTACTTCACGCCCGATGTGCGCTATGGCAGCGAGAAGCTGTATCAGGCGATCCAGCTTCATCGCCGCCATTTGAACAAACTGGAATTGCGCGTGCCCTAGAAGTTCACGCCCAAGTCAATCCAATCCACCTGCCCCTGCTTCACCATTGCCATGTGGCCCATGATCGCGGTGAGCGCGCCCGTCGCGCCCTCCTTGATTCCGGCCGGGTTCGCCGCACCCTTGGTGATGCAATCGTAGAACGCGGTGATGTGGATGGCCGGCGGATCCTTGACGGCAGCGGCCAACTGGGTGGGCTTCCCGTCTCCGTTGAGCGCGTAGAAGTTCGTGGAATAGAGAAGGTCCACCGCTCCCTTGGTTCCGTATGCGAGCAGGAGCTGGCTCCCATGCGGCATTCCGCGCGGGTGAAAGACGTTCTGCGTGAACGACATGATGGCGCCGGAAGGATACTCGTAGCTGAGCGTGCCGGAATCGAAAATGGTGCGTCCGGCGGGTTCGTGGGGATGCACCAGTGTCGCTCCGTAACCGGAAACGC
The DNA here is from genome assembly GCA_039812845.1 of Bryobacterales bacterium. GTDB lineage: Bacteria > Acidobacteriota > Terriglobia > Bryobacterales > Bryobacteraceae > JACTMJ01. The sequence goes on along the minus strand of JBDIBK010000019.1, from coordinate 17,664 downwards.
GGATCGGATGTTCGCCCACCAGCCAGTTGCACGCATCGAGGTTGTGAACGGATTGCTCGATCAGGTAACCGCCGGACTTGTCGACGTCGTAATACCAGTCGCCAGACGATCCGTCGTAGGGCAGGTCTCCCGTGGCGTGGCGCTGCGCCTTCACCATCACAACCTTCCCCATGATGCCGTCGCGAATCTTGGCGATGGCGTTCTTCAATTGCGTGTCCGACCGCATCTGCTGACCAGCGACAAACACTTTGTCGCTCGCTTGTGCCGCCAGCACCAGGTCCTGCACCTGCCTCGCGGTAACGCCGATCGGCTTCTCGCAGTAAACGTTCTTGCCAGCCTGCAGCGCCGCGATTGCCATCTCCGAATGGAGGTTCGGCGGCGTTGCGATAAAGACGGCTTGCACGTCCTTGTTGTCAATCACCTTGCGCCAGTCCGAGTATGTCTTCGGGCTGTCTTTCGCCGCGCTCGTGGCTGCTTTATCCAGGCGATCCGGCTTGATGTCGCAGAGCGCCACTACCTTCGTATTGGGCTGCTCCATCACGCCCTTGAGCAGGTGCGAGCCGCGATTCCCCACGCCAATGACAGCCGTGGGAATCTTCGCGCCTCCTCCTCCCTGCCCCAGCGCCGATTGCGTCAGTACGGCGTTGGCCGCGACGGCGGATCCCATCAGGAAAGTTCTCCGATTCGAGTTCATGCTTTTGTCTCCAAGGAAAGTTCAGGCTGGGTTCGCTTTCGACCCGCTTTGAGAGAGATACCGTTCCAATCCGGCCAGAACGCTCTCCAGATACTCTCTGGACCGCCGGGCAAGGCGGTCCGTTCCTTCCGCGACGGCGGGCCGCGGCACCAACGGTTCGAAGATGTTCTCGCAAGCAAGCGGCATTGTGAGCCCCGTTCTCATCACGGGCATCAGAAGCTTGTAATGATCGATCTCTCCGAAGCCCGCGCCGCAGTCCTGGTCCTCCGGAAAGTTCCGGTGGTCCTTTATGGAAAACGCGCGAATATCCTTCCAGCAGGTCTGGATATCGGCAATGGGATCGTTGTTCTCATAGTCAAGCACATTGCCCGCGTCGTAGCACATCCATACGGCCGGGTCCGCGACATCGGCGACGATCCGGGAAATGTCCGCGCCCGTCGCCGTGTTGCCGCCATGCTGCTTCACCACCAGCCGCACTCCAGATCCCTTCGCATGCGTTGCGGCCGTCTTCAGGTTCCGCACGATGTCGGCATATCCCCCGCGCGTCGTCTTCCCGAAAACAATGATATTCGGAATCCCGGCCGCCTGCGCCTGGTCGATGCGCTTGCGGTAGGCATCCACCGCGCCCGCTTCTTCAAAGTTCACCGTGGAAAACATCATCACCGGCTCAAGCCCCATATTGCGGCAGCGGGTGCCCAGTTCCTTAGCCGCGGAGGGAGGCGCTTCGAGCGCCATTGCGGGGCGCATCTTGCCGGAACTGTCTCTGTGGTTCACTCCCCACGCAACGAACTGGTAGCCCGCGCTCTTGATCCCGGTCAGCGCGCGCTCCAGCGGGAACGGGGAATAGGGGAGCGTCATGCACGCGATCTGAAAACGCGTCGGTGTTGCCGCGCTTGTCTGTCCCGCGGCCGCCGCGGATGCCAGTGTCGGCGCGAATAGAAACTCTCGACGTTGCATTAGTCCAGCTCCTTGATCTCAACGTTACGATAGTGAACCGGCCATCCCTCGGACTGAAGACAGACATTCCCTTCCGGCGGAAATGCTCCGGTTCCCCGGTTGACGACAACTCCGTTCAGCGTCACCGTAATGTTGCCGCCCCTCGACTCGATCTCATAGCGGTCCCACGAACCGAACGGAGGACGGTCCTTCACGAATGGGCCTCGCTTGGCGCCGGCAATCTTGCCGCCCCGCACTCCAAATACACTCCCGGCCTCTCCAAAGTAACCCTGCACCTCCAGAGAGATTGGCCATCCGTTCTCCACCTTGCCGGCATGGATAAAGAATCCGGCATTTGGCCAATCGTCGCCGCCCTTCTTCGCCTCCCACCCTTCCTGAAACCGCCACTCGGCGCGCAGGATGAAATTCTTGTAGGCCTTCTTGCTGCGAAGAAATCCGTTCGGCTGTCCGGTCGTGGAGATGACGCCATCCCGGTAGGTCCATGCCTCCGCCGGAGTCTTCCCCTCCACCGTCCAATGCTCGGAGATGTCCTTCTTCGGCATGAGAGATACGAACCCATCCGCGGCTCTTGCCACGAAGCAAAAGGCCATCGCAATAAGGACGCCGCACAGAACTTTCACGCCCTCGCTCCTTCCCCGCACCACCGATGAACGAATGTCAGCAGCGTCTTGGCCGCGTCCACCACCGAATCGATCTCCACATATTCGTCCGCCTGGTGAAGATTGGCGCCGCGCGCGCCCCATAGCACGGCGGGAATGCCGAACTCATGGAACACGTACATATCGCAAGGGCCCTCGATACCCTGCACCAGAGGCGTTGTCCCCAGCGTCGAAACCGCCGCGTCGCTCAACTCGCGCACAATCGGTTCCTCCGGATCGATGGCCGAACCCGGCAGCCACCGGATCGGATACGCCAGTTCGGGCTTCACTTGAAAAACCTCGGGATGCGCGTTCACCATCCCGTCAAACCATGCATGGAATTCGCGGTCAATCGCCTCCACGGTCTCTCCGGGCATCGCCTGCCAGAACAACTGCACGCGGCAGATCGTGGGCGTATTCGGCGGCTCCGAGGTTCCCCACGCGGCCGTGTGAATGCGCGCAATCGTCACCGGAACCGGATTCGCCAGATGCGCATACATGGGATGGACGCGAACGCCTTCCAGGCGGCCTTTCTCCAGCCGGCCGACCTCGCCCAGAAAAATGCGCAGTTGCTCCGCGACGCCCGCGCTCTCCCCGCTAAGAATTCCGCCGTTCGGCGCGCGGAAGAGGATATCCACCGTCCTGCCGCCCCGCTGCGCCGCGCAAATGCGCAAGAAACTCGGCTCCGAAATCACCGCCGCGTCGGCGGTGTAGCCCATCAGCCGCCCTGCCAGTGTGCCGTTTACGCCGCCGAATTCCTCGTCCACCACGGTCTCGATCGTTAAGTCCCCCGCCAGCCGCACATCCGTCGCCGCAAGCGCCTCTGCCACAAACAGGTTCGTGGCGATCCCGCATTTCATGTCCACGGCACCGCGTCCGTAAATCCGGTTGCCCTCGGCTTCCGCCGCGAATGGAGGATGCTTCCATTCACCCTCGCCCACCGGCACCGTGTCCACATGGCCGGAAAGGATCAGTGATCTTCCCCCGCCCGAACCCTTTCGTACGGCGGCGACATTCGGTCGCTTCTCGTACTCCCTCCCTGGCCAGTACATCGCGTGCTCCAGGATGCCCGGAGCGTCTGTAGGCAGGTATTGCACGGCATTCCACCCAATATTGCGCAGAAACGAAGTTGCATATTGCTGGCACGCCCACTCGTTCCCCACCGGCGCGTTGTTCACGGAAGGCAATCGCACCAGATCTCTTAGAATTTCAATCAATCGGTCTGCGTGATGGTCCGCGTATCCCTGTAATTCCGTTTCCTGTGCCACTTTCATACAATCCCCAAATCTTTCATCGGACGGCGGAATCCCTTCGTCATCACTGCCAGATAGCAAATGCCCAAAGCGAGCCAGCTAAAACCAAGCATTTTGGAATGCACACCGAGGCTTGACCACACGTATGCGCACACCACCGCGCCCAATGAGGGAAAGATCAGATACCGAAACACGTCGAAGCCGCTGCGCTTCTTTTCCCTCAAGAAGTAGTGCCGCACAACGCTCAAGTTCACCATGATGAACCCGACGAAAGCACCAAAATTCACCAGTTCCACAATCAACTGAAAGCTGATCAGCAGCGCGCCGACGAACGAGATCGCGCCCATCAGATAGATGCTGCGCGTTGGGGTGGAGTGCACCGGGTCAATGTAGCCGAAAATACTCTTCGGCAATGTGCCGTCCCGCCCCATTCCCAAGAGCAGCCGCGACGCACCCGCCTGGCTCGTGACGGAACTGGCGATCGCGGCCACCAGCAGGATGATGGTTGTAAATCCGAACATGGGCGTGCCGCCAATAATCCCGGATACGTCCAGAATAGCCGTTTCCACGTTCGGGAACGGCTTTGCCGGAGGCCACACAACCGCCGCGAGGTACGTAATCAGAAAGCAGAAGCCCGCCTGCAGAACGCACACCGTGATTGTGGCGAAGCCGATATCGCGGCGCGGATTGCGTGTGTCCTCGGCCAGGGTCGAAACGGCATCGAACCCCAGATAGGAGAGGGTGCCCACCGCCGCCGCGGTCATCAAGGGACCCAGTTCGAACGTCTTGGGATTCAGAACCAGATCCTGCTGGAAGAGGCCCGACAGGCCCAGCGTCGCCAACGCCCACCGGATGGCCAGCGCGACAAAAAGCACCGCCGAAACGGTCATTGCCAGCATCAGCCATTTGCTCGCGTTGGCGGTGACGCGAATGCCCCGCACGTTCACAAGCGTGATGATGGCGGCGAAGAGGAATGCCCACACGGCGTACGGCACCGACGGCACAAGGCGCGTCGCGGTAATCGAGACATAAACGCCGCTCAGCAATGGCACCAGCACATAGTCGAGCATCATCGACCAACCGGAAAGAAAGCCGACATAATCGTGCAGCGCGCGCCTGGCGTAGGTATACGTCGAACCCGCGGAGGGAAATGCCGCGGCCATGTGCCCGTAGCTCGCGGCCGTGAACAGCATTGCCACCAACGCCGCCATGTATGCAAGGGCGGCATGCCCGTGGGATATATCCTGCACAATGCCGAAGACCGGATACGCCGCCGTGGGCGTGATAATCGTGAGCCCATAGATCACGAGGTCGCTTCGGGAGAGGACTCGGCGCAACTGGGGCTGGCCCGTTCCCTCCCGCGAAGCTGGCGTCTGCAAAGCTTCAGACATGCGGCGCTTCCTGCTCTCGAACACGTTCCGTCTTGCCGTTTCCCATTACTTTCCCCACCCCGAGGCTGCGCTTTCCGGCGTCGTCAGGCCCCGTGCGCCGCGACCGCCAATCTCGAATCATACAACTGGAGTTCTCGTGAGAGTTGTTCATACGAGGAGTTCAGCGCAAGATCGGTCGCCCCCAGCAGCACCGCATCCTCGCCCAATTCGGATAGCGCCACCGTGATCGTCCACGGAATCGTGCGCGCAAAAAATTCCCGGATCTCCGGAAGAATAAATGGAAAGATTTCCCCCGAAAGCAGCACGACCTCCGGATCGCAAACCAGCGCGTGTTGCGAGACAGCGGAGCAAAGGTGGTGCGTGATTTCACCCGCAATCTCGGCCACCGTCGCATCTTCGCCGGCCGCCGCGAACAGGGCGGCGGTGGGAGACTTCGTCTTCAGGTGCCGCCGCAGGGCCGGCACGCGCCTTGCCGTCGACTTCACCAGTGCCGCAATCCGGTCCGCGCCAACCACGCTCTCCAGATAGCCGCGCGTGCTCTCTCTCTGAATCTCCGAACGGCTGGGGACCAGGTGGCCGATCTCGCCGGCCGCCCAATGGGAGCCGTGGTGAATTTTCCGGTCCATGGCGATGGCCGCGCCCAGCCCGACATCGAGGCGAATCAGCACGGCGCTGCGGACCTGCCGCGCTCCCCCCTGATTGATCTCGCCCAGCAGCGCGACGTTCACATCGTTGTCCACCAGCACCGCGCAGCCGAAGCTCCGCTGCAGCGGACCGGCGAAGTCCACGTCCCGCCAGTTAAACACGTTCGCCAGTTCCAGCACCATCCCCCGGTCGCAATCCACCCTCCCCGGCACTCCGATTGCGATCGCCCGCAGCTTCGCAATTCCCGCCTTGCCGCCGGCAAGCTTGGTGACCGCCGCCCGCATGCGGGCGATCAATTGTCGCGGTCCGTCGGAAGCGCGCGTCGGCAGTTCCGTCTCCGCTTTCCGCTCCCCCATCAGGTTGGAAACGGCGATCCTGGTCGCGTTGGGGCCGATCGACACAGCCGCCACGCATCCCGCCTCCGCATGGAACGCGAGCATCGTTGGGCGCTTCCCGCCCGTCGACGGCGCTTCCCCTTCACCCAGTTCGACTGCCGTGCCCAGGGCGATCAGCCGCTGCACCTGCTCGGAGACGGTTGGCTTGCTCAGGTGGCTCAGCTTCGCGAGCGACGCCCGTGACAGCGGGCCGTACTCCGCAATCAGGTTGAGCAGCTGAATCCCGTTGACGTTCCGCATGTCCGGCGCTTTCATGCGCTGGGTCAGCAAAGATGCGACGGGCAATCTCACGGTTAGTTAACTTTCCTTCCCTCGTCGCGTATTCCATCACGCCGGAACGGTCTTTCGCAACCAAAAACGCGGCAATCGGAGTAAAATTGTTGCGGCATACAAAATTTCCACCTAAACTAGCGAAATGTCTCTCTCCGCCGAAACCCGGCAAGAGAGGCCGCTCGGCATTCCACTCCGCTACCAGCGGTGATTAAAGGATAGGGATTCGAAAATGTTGACTTTGGTGTTGCTCTCCACGAATGAGTCTGGTGTTCTCGCTCGCGTGACTTCGATTATCAGTTCCACCTCCGTCAACATTCAGCGCTGCTCGGTTTCGCCGCTCCCTGACTCATCTCTCGCGGTCCTCTCCTTCCAACTCGAGGCCTCCGAGGACCAAATGCGGGCGATCGAGAGAAAATGTGGCCGTCTCGTGCAAGTACTCGAAGTTCTTTGGAGCGCCGACGGCAGGCCATTCTCGGATGCTCACGCCGGCTTGCGGCTGGTGAGTGAACTTCGCGGCCGCTGGGACCAGGTCGCTTAGAGTGCCAGGTCGTTTTTCGTGAACGCGCCACCCTTCCGTCGCATTTCTTCCCGGAGGTTTCCCATGATCCGTCGGTTATCGTTCGCGGCGCTCCTGCTTCTTGCGATTGGCGCGGCAGGCCTCGCCGGAGAACCCGGTGTTCCCGAAGGGGCGCTCCTCAGCAATCGTGCTTGGCCGCGCGCGACCAATGTGCGCCAGTGGACCGAGGACGTCATGCGCATCGAGGGGCTCGAGAAAGCCACGGACACGGCGCAGGCGAAGGCGTTCTTCGTGTGGAACCGCCTCTTCTGCAAGATGGCCGTGGGCGGCATGATCCAGGCGAGTGAGGGCGCGTTCAACCGGGAGCGGTCCGTCCTTGACCCGAACAAGAACCTCTTCGTTTATGGCTGGGGGTTTTGCGACACCTGCAGCCGCGCGGCCGAAGCGTCCTGGAATGCGTACAAGGGCGACCCGCACGCGGCGGAGCGCGTCATCACGCAGCACGACGACGGCGGCTTCCACACCATGTACCGGCTCCGCCTCGACGGCACCTACGGCGCGTTCGACCCTCGCTATGGCTACTATCTGATTGCCGAGGATTCTCCAACCGCCCGAATCCTCGATTGGCCCGAAGTGGGCGTGGACGAGAATCTGCTCCGCAACAAATCGTACAAGAACCGCAGCCACCCCTATTTTGAGATTGGCCGTATCGAATGGGAGCGCGCTCTGCTCCTAAAGCCCACGTATTTCGCCAGCCAGAAGGCCTGGGAAGATGCCGGATCGCCGCACGAATCTGTGTTCGGAGACCCGAAAGAACCCTTCGGCGCTCAGTATCACAACATGAATTTCCGCCTTCCCCGCGGCACCACCATCACCCGCCACTGGGACAACACCGCCCGCAAGTTTTACCATCCCGCCGCCGCACGCGCGAACCGGGAACTCCCCTTCCTTCCGTCCGGCCGCTTTTACCGCGTTACCGATAAGAGCCATGACGGAAACTGGCCGCGTTTTGACCCCAACTATGCGCGGGCGGAACCCTACCTGGCCACCGTGCCCAAGGGCGAAGGCTACGACAAGGAACTCGAAGGCGGCAGCACCATTGGCCAGGCCTGGGGAACCACCGAGTATCGGCCGAACCTCGCCGCGGGCGATCTCGCGGATGTGCTCGCGCCGAACTCCACTCTGGCTCTTGCCAAGTCGGCTCCCTACCTGCGCGCCAAGGATCCCGCCACGGGTGGCAGTGCCATCCTCGATTTCTACAGCCCTTACGTGCTGGTTGACGGCGAACTCGACGCAGCCATTACCGGGCCGTCCGGCAATACCGCGATTGAGTTGCGAACCCTCACCGCGAAAGCGATGGCGAATGAAGAGGACCGCTGGTCCGAATGGCAGGCCCTGCCCGTGGCGGACGGGCGCGTGAAGCTTGAACTCGGCCGCCCCCGCTTCAACGGGCACGACGTGAGTATCCATGGAACCTATCGATTCCAGATCCGCGTCAGCGTCAAGGGCGATTCCCAGCGGCGCGTCTCCGGCCTTTCGGCATTCCGCATGAAGCTGTACTTCGAAACCGGCATCATGTCTATCCCGCCGCTCTTCCCCGGCGACAACGATATGCGCTTCGAACTCGGCAACGCCGGCAGCTTGCGCGGCCCCATTACCGTCACGTACGCGTATGACAGCAAGGCCGGCGAGCGCACCCATGAGCAACGGCTTCTGCCCTCGGATTTCAAGCAAGGCATGGCGAGCTTTCCCGTGCGCGTGCCGGATCTCACGCGCTGCCGTTCGGTCTCGATCCGTTATTAAATTGCGGCGTCCCTCGTCCCTCCCCTGCGCCGAATCTCCGCCTGTTCGCGCATTCCTGTTTAACGCTCCGCCGCGCAATTTGGGGCGGCAGCCAAATCGGAATACACGGAAGGGGATAAACGTGGAATATACCGTAGACGTGCCGTACATCAAGCAGCCGGATCAGCGCACCTGCTGGAACGCCTGCTACAAGATGATGCTGGGCTACATGGGGAAGGATCAGTCGGCGGCGGATTCCCTTCCCAACGACGCGAAGATGCGGGAGCGCGGAATCCTCGATAGCGAGTTCTCCACTTGCCGGGACCGGTTGGGGCTCACCTCCAGCATGCACGAGGCGTTCCAGACGCCCGCAAGCCTGAAGGAACGCCTGGAATGGTATGGGCCCATCTGGGTTTCCGGCTTCTATTGCGACGACAATAAGCACATCATCGTTGTCCGCGGAATCCGAATCCCCTGGTATTCCAGTTCCAGCGACATCGGCAACTGGCAGGTGTACGTGAACGATCCCTATCGCGCCCTGGCGGGGGCGGAAGGCAAACCGGCCTGGTGGAGCTTCTCCCGCTTCAAGAATAAGCTGAATGAAGTGCCCTTCTCCTGCCAGCATTGGTCCTGCGCGAAATAGGGCGGGTTCCGCCCTCAACGCCCGTAGACGAAACGGCTGCGGCGCGGATCCGCGCCGCCTTCCAGTATCCCCTGCTTCACCCGAATGATCGTGGGCGAAGCCCCGTTCGAAAGCGGACCCTGCACCTGCACACGGTGCCCCAGTGCCCGCAGCCGCTCGATCGCCGCGCCCCGGATGCGGCTCTCCAGCAGCAGGCGTCCCCGGTCGAACTCATTGCCCGCGAAGCTGGCGAAGTAATGCTTCGATTGAAAGCGCGGGGCCTCCACCGCGTGCTGCGCGTCCATGCCGAATTCAATGACGTTCAGCAGCACCTGCAGCAGCGATTGATCCTGGTTGTCGCCGCCGGGAGTCGAAAGCACCATCACCACTTCCCCGTCCTTGAGAACCATCGTCGGCGACAGCGTAACCCGGGGGCGCTTTCCCGCCTCGATCCTGTTCGCGGAGCCGGGCGTCATCACAAAACTTTGCAGCCGGCTGCTCAGCGGAATTCCCGTGCCCGCCACGATCACTGAAGGCAGCCACGCACCGCTCGGTGTCGCGCTGAAGGCGTTGCCCCAGCGGTCCACCACGTTCACGCAGGTGGTGTCCATATCGAAGCTCTTGCCTTTCGCCACCGGCAGCACCGCCGCCTTTCCGGGATTGCCGGGGCGATAATCCATGGACGCCTTGTTCGGGTCGATCAGCGCCGCCCGCTCTTTGCCGTAGCTCGCGCTCAGCAGCACGCTCTCGGGAATCTTCGAAAACTTCGGGTCGCCATACAGACCGTCGCGGTCGGCGAAGGCGAGCTTGAACGCTTCCGTAAGCGTGTGAATGTATTCGCCGGAATTGTGGCCCATCGCCCGTAGATCGAAATTCTCCAGAATGGCCAGCGTCTCCAGCATCACCGGACCTTGCGTCCAGAAGCCCGGCTTGAGAATCTCATAGCCCTTGTAGCGGTAGCTGCGCGGATGGTCGAGATCGGCCTTGAATGCGGCCAGATCGTCATAACGAATCAGCCCGCCGTTCGCCTTCGAAAATGCGTCGATCTTTCGGGCGATTTCACCGCGATAGAAGTAGTCGTGAACTGCCTGGATCTTCTCCTCGCGAGTCCCCTTTGCGTTCTTTTCGACGGCCACCATCGCTTTGAGCGTGGCCGCGAGATCGGGCATGCGAAACAGATCTCCCGCCACCGGCGGATACCCCTGGGGATAGAAGAACGCCTTCGACGCGGGCCAATGGCGCATCACCCGCAGCTCGGCCTGCAGCATGTAGGCAAATTCGAAGCCCAGCGGAAAGCCCTCGGCATGCTCAATGGCCGGTGCCGCGATATCGGCGAAGCGCAGCGTTCCGAAATTCTTGAGCGCCACCAGAATGCCATCCACCACGCCAGGCACGGGCGCGGAAGTGATTCCATGCGCCGGGATTGCCGCCAGCGCGTCGGTCTCTTCCGGCTCGGTCTCCCAACTCTCCGGCTTCCGCTTTTCAAAAAACGCAACGCTTGCAAGCGCCGGTGCCGTGCCGATGCCGCTCACCGCCACCGGCGCTTTGCCCTTCATCTTGATCAGGAACGGAGCCTCGCCTCCCAGGCCGAACCGGCTTTGTTCCACCACCGCCGCGGTCAATGTGGTGGCAACCCCCGCATCCACGGCGTTGCCCCCTTGATCCAGCATGCGGATGCCCGCCTCCACTTGCAGGTTGTCCCCCGCCGCCACCATGTCGCGCGTGCCGCGAACCGGCGGGAAGAGCGTGAACTGCGCATAGAGCAGGCCGCCCCATGCGAATCCCGCGAACGCGGCAATCGCCAACACGCGAATCGCCAACTCGCGCCGGAACGCGCTGCCCGCATCCGATCGTCTATCCGGCTTGCTCATGCGCATGCCTCCCGTTGGCCGCCTCGATGAGGTCCCTGTATTTTCTCAAGAGTTCGTACATCACAACGCCGCCCGCCGTGGCAACGTTCAGCGAGTGCTTCAACCCCAGCATCGGAATCCGGACACACACGTCGCAAGCCCCAAGCAAATCGGCTTTCAGCCCGTCCACCTCGTTGCCAAATAAGACGCAGACGGGAAACTGTGGTTTCCAGTCGAACAGGTCGATGGCATGCGGGCTGGTCTCTAGCGCCGCCAGTTGAAGGCCATTCGCGCGCAACTCCTTTACGAGTGCAAAAGCCTGGGGCGCATGGTTCCACGCTACCGCCGCCTCGGCGCCCAGTGCCGTCTTCGCTACGCCGGGTTGCGTGGGCAGCGGGGTAATGCCGCAGACATAGATTCGCTCAATGGCCGCCGCATCCGCTGTCCGGAAGAACGCGCCCACGTTATACATGCTGCGAACATCGTCGAGCAGAATAGAGACGGGAATCTGCGTCAGCGCGTCGTATCGCTCCGCCCCGCGGGTGGCCTGGAATGGCAGACGCTCAGTCATGGGGAAGGGGTCCCGCCGTGCCGGACGGCTCCGCAACCGGCTCGTTGGGGTATCGAAGGTTCAGGGGAATGGGCCGCGCCTCCTCCGCGCAGAGGGGAATGCGCCCGTGGGAATAGTAACGCAGTCCATATTCAATGGCGCGGTGGCTGTTGCCGATGCAATACTCCGATGCGTTCAGCTCCAGGCGCTCCCATAGTTCCCGCGAACTGGCTTCCATGCCCAGTTGCCGGAACGCCGTCGCCTTCAGAATCGCGACGTTCATTGTCGCCGTCAGCAGCACCGTCAGCAGCGCCGCCGTCCTGCGGCGTTGCTTCTCGAGCAGGAGCACAACCGCGGCGCCCGCGAGCGACGGCAGCATCCAGTGCCACGCAATATCGTCGAACTCCGTCCGCCGCAATCCATCCGCCAGCGCCTCGGGCAGCACGCTCCCGGCAAGCGCATAAACCGCGCTCAGCATCGCAACCGATCCCAGGACGATCGGAGCGCGAGGCATCCGGTCGAGCGCAAGGCCCAGAAGCGCCGCGACAGCCGGCAGCAGCGGCAACAGGTAACCCGGCAGCTTGTTCGTCGATGCCGAAAAGAACAGCAATCCAAATCCCGCCCAGGCCGCGAAATAGCGCGCACGCGGGTCTCGCCATAAGGAACGCTCGAACAGCCCCGCAATCAACGGAATCGCGGGAACCAGCAGACCGAGCAGCACGGGAACGTAGAACCAGAACGGTTGCACATGCTGCAACTCCGGGGAGAAGAACCGGCTCACATGATGCTTCCAGAAAAACTCATCCACAAACACGCTTCCGTTGCGCGCGTAACAAAGCGCATACCAGGGAAGCGCAACGGCGGCGAACGCTCCCACGGGTGCGGGCCGCAGCCAGTCAAGAACCCGGCGCCATCCGAATGCCAGTAGCGGCGCGGCCAGCACCAGCGGCACCATGCCCTTGGCGAGGCTCGCCGCGGCGAAGCATGCGGCCGCCCACGGCAATTGCCCGCGTTCTCCCCGCAGCGCCCACGGCATGGAGAGCAGCATCCCCGCCCCGAAAAATGCCGTCAGCGGCAGGTCCGTCACCGCGGCATGGCTGAAGCCCAGCCAGCCCGCGGAGATCGCCAGCATGCTGGCCGCGCCCATCGCCGCCCGCGCCCCCACCAGCCGCCGCAGTCCGAAGTAGTAAGCCGTTAGCGCGAGAACGCTCAGCAGCGCGATCGGGAATCGCGGGCCCAGGGTATCGCCCAGGCCAAGCGCAAATCCTCCCCCAATCAGCCAGTAGAGCAGGGCCGGTTTCTCAAACCAGGGGACCCCGTAGAGCCGCGGCGTCACCCAATCCCCGGTTTCATACATCGCCCGCCCGATGTCGGCATAGCGAGGTTCATCCGGCCCGATCAATCCCGCGCGGTTCAGGCCAAAGAAGAAAAGCAGGTACGCGCAGACGCTCAGAAGAAGCAGGGCCAGAATACGTTGTCGCGCCACTCCCATTAGTATAGAGTCTGCCCCCGCGTGACGATTCACAGGAAAGATCCGATGCCGCCGCACCGGCGAATCCGCTCCGCCCGTTGCCGGAACTATACTTACTCTTTTGACCGCCATTCGAGGAGTTCGCCATGCCGCCCAGGATGCACGTTCGGAATCTTGTTGCCGCGATTGTCCTTGCTCTCCTCCCCTTCACTCTCGCCGCCGCGGAGAGCGAATTCGATTCCATGCTCGAAGAGTTCAACGAGATCGCCGTCAGCAACGAAATGCTGATGGTGCCGATGCGCGACGGCGTCACCCTGGCCACCAACGTGTACTACCCCAAGTCCCAGCCCGGCCCCTTCCCGGTGATCTTCGTTAAGACTCCCTACCTCTTCGGCCCGCTTACGGAGAACTCCGTGGGCTTCGCGCTCGAAGCCGTCAAGCGCGGCTATGCTTACGTGGTGCAGAATGAGCGCGGCCGCTATTACTCCCGCGGCACCTGGGAGATTCTCGGGGACCCCGCCGGCGACGGCTACGATTCGCTCACCTGGCTGGCCGCGCAGAAGTGGTCGAACGGCAGCGTGGGAACTTACGGCTGCTCCTCCACCGCCGAGTGGCAGTTGGAACTCGCCGCAAAGAACCACCCCGCCCACAAGGCAATGGTTCCCATGGCCGCCGGCGCGGGCATCGGGCGCGTGGGCGAGTTCTACGAACAGGGCAATCTCTACAAGGGTGGTGTTCTCCAAACGCTCTTCGCCGTCTGGCTGTATGGCGTCCAGCAGAACCTGCGGCCTCAGTTCCCGGACAGCCTTTCCCAGGAAGACCTGCAGCGCTTGCGTAAAATCTACGACCTCGCGCCCAAGATGCCTCCCGTCGATTGGAAGAAGCAGCTCCGCAAGCTGCCCGCCATTGACTGGCTGCGAAGTGCCGGAGCCAACGACGGGCCCTTCGCCGAAATGATCTCCCGAAAGCCCGACGACCCCAAATGGTATACCGGGGGGCTCTACCACGACGACCAGGATTTCGGCGTACCCGCCTTCTGGTTCAACAGTTGGTTCGATGTTAGCCAGGGGCCCAATCTCGCGCTCTTCAACCATGTCCGCGGCAAGGCAAGCGATCCCGAGGTGCGCGAAGGGCAGTACATGCTCGTCGCTCCAACCCCTCACTGCGCCTTCGGACGCATCCCGAAACGCAAGGACCTCATTGTGGGCGAGCTCAACGTGGGCCGCGCCTACTTCGATGTCGATGAGCAGGTTTTCGGATTCTTTGACTATTACCTCAAAGGCGCGAAGAACGGCTTCCCGGAAAAGACCCCGCGCGTGCGGTATTACACCATGGGCCGGAACCAATGGGAAAACGCCGACTCCTGGCCGCCAAAAGAAGCCGTGCTCACCGAATTCCAGCTTGCTAGCGGAGGCAAGGCCAACAGCCTCTTCGGCGATGGCACGCTCGGCGCCGAGGCGCCCACGGGAGCCGAATCGGACACCTTCACCTACGACCCGATGAATCCCGTTCCCTCTCTCGGCGGCGGCGTCTGCTGCAATGCCGGAGCGTCTCTCGGCGGCAGTTACGATCAGCGTGCCATTGAAGCGCGTGCCGATGTGCTCGTCTACACCTCCGCCCCTCTCGCCAGCCCCCTTCAGATCACCGGCAGCGTCTACGCCACGCTCTATGTTTCTTCCGACGCCAAGGATACGGACTTCACCGTGAAGCTCGTGGACGTCCGCCCCGACGGAACCGCCTACAACATCGACGACACCATCCTCCGCGCCCGCTATCGCGATGGCTATCATACGCAGGCGTTTATGGAACCGGGCAAAGTCTACGAACTCAAGCCCACGCCAATGTCAACCAGCTACGAGTTTCAAAAGGGTCATCGCATTCGTGTGGAGGTGTCCTCCAGCAAGTTTCCGCAGTACATGCGGAATCTCAACACGGGCGGAAACAACTACGACGAAACCAAAGGCGTGGTGGCGCGCAACACGCTCCATCACTCGGAGCGTTACCCTTCGAAAATCGTCCTGCCGGTGATGCCCCGGCGCTAGGCGGCTATTGCTGCTTCTCCGGGCCGAGCACCGTCTTGCCCTTGACGGGTCCGTCGTTCACGAACGTTTCCGGGTTCACAAGAACTTCGGTCGTGAATTTGAACGGCGCGCCCTTGGGCCGGGCCCATTCGCCTTCAACGAAGTAAGCGGTGAAACCCGAATCGGGCTTCTCCACCCGGCCCACCCAGGTGTTCTCGGCCACGGCCTCGAGCGGAGTGCTCCGGTAGATCGGTCCGGCCGAATCCAGGCGGAAATCGTTGTGCTTCGGATTCGTTGCAGCCCACAACCGCACCGCCTTCGGCGCCACGTTGCTCGTCACGCGCAGCGCTCCGTCCGCTTCCACGGTCCAATGGAGTTCCGGCCGGGGCTGGCCTTCAAGCACGGCCTGATAAAACGCCACCACGCTGGACATCGCGTCTGTTCCCTTTGAAACGTTGTGTCCCGCATTGGGCACGTACCGCAGGTGCTTCTCTCCCGGCAATCCAGGGTAGTAAAACCGCGAAGATTCCGGACGAAAGAACTGGTCGCCCGCCGCGTTCACTATAAACTTGGGCATGGTATAGCGTTCCCGGTACGCGTAAGGATCGACAATCGCCATCATCGCCCGGAACTCCGGATCCTCGATCCGGTCCATGATCCCCTCGCGGAAGTAGTCGCCCACCGCCGTCGCCCAGAACCCGTACTTGCGGTAATGGTAGACAAACGCCTTCTCCACATTCAGCGTATCGATCACAATCGGCACCGCGGCCTCGACGCGCTTGTCCACCGCGGCCGTGGTCCACGTCGTCCAGCCGCGCTTCGATCCGCCCGCCACCACAAACTTGCTCACCGCCACGCCGCCGCCCTGCTCGGTCGCGGAGAATGCCGTCACCGTATCCATCGCCCGCACCGCGGCCTTCGTCATCGGCAGCCGCGCCAGCCACTTCGGATCTTTCGAGCCTTCGAGATACTGCCTCCACCCGAAGGAAATAATCTCGTCTTCCTTGCGCGGGCCGAAATTGTCGTTCTTAAACACCAGCGTCTGGTTCGGCACCATCCGCAACTCGGTCACCACGCTCCCCGTCGTCCGTGCGATGTCCAGGTAGTCCCGCGATGGTTTGGGAACCTTGCCATCGTTCGCTCCGCCTGAGATAAACAGCAAACCGGTGCTGTGCTTCACGCTCCGCGGTGTATACACCCAGAGATAGTGCTCCCACTTTGTGCGGTCCACTTCGGCTTCGCTCAGCCATTCCTGCGAGGTCATCCGCAGCAGCGATGCCCGCGCGCCGTCGCCATCCTGCCCTTGCACGAATTCATAACGGTACACCGGGTCCGGCGCCTGCACGTACGCGTCGAGCGGCGTCCTCTCGCTCGCAATCGCCGTGTCTGGAATCGCCTCCGCCACCGCGGAAGCATTCGCGCCCCGGAATGCCGCGAACACAGCCACTGCCACCGCTACCGTTAGTCCAATCGGGAGCAACTTTCGCATGGAATGCACCTTCCCCCAGAGACCTCGAAACCTCATCTATTCTATGCCAGCGTCTGCCCTTTCCAGTGGCTCGGGTCCGTTTGTTTCCGCGCGCTATCCATCCGGCGATGGCTGGCGGTTGCGCCCCAGCAAATCCCAGGGTTCCCGCGCGGAACGGGCGAGCATCGCGTTCGCGGCCTCCCCGTTCGTGAAGCGCTCGGCCGTTGCATCCCAGTGCAGCTTCTCTCCCGTGCGCAGCGCAATGTTTCCCAGATGGCCGACGTTCGTCGCCCAATGCGCCGTCTCCGCCGTGGCAATCGGCTTCACCGCGCCCCGCACGGCGTCCACGAAATGCGTGGCATGTTCCCGTGTCGCATCTTTCGCCGGCACCGCCATGGCCTCGATCCGCTGCGCCGCGCCCCGAGCGTCGCCTGTTCCTGGGCCGCTCTCTTCGGGATAAATCTCGAACCCCAGACGCTCCGCCACCATCGTTCCCTTCGTGCCATGGAAGGCCATACCATTGGGCATATCGCGCTCTCCGCGCGCGTTGTAGTAGCGCCATTGCGGCGTGCGGTAACCGCCGCCATGCCCGTTGAAATTCACGGCTTCATAGCTCAGAACGAAATTTTCGTATTCGAAAGTTGCCTGAAGCAGATCCGGGTTGTCCCCGGCGCCTTCAAGCACCAGCCTTCCGCCGGACGCCGCCACCCGCTTCGGGGCCGCCGCCTCCCCGCGCAGCCCCATGATCTGGTGCAGGCTGTCGAAGCGATGGGTGCCGTAATCGGTGATCGTGCCGCCGGCATAATCCCGGAACTGCCGGAACTGCCCCAGAAACCGCCGCTGGTTGAACGCAACCTTGGGTGCGGGGCCCAGATACATGTCCCAATTGAGCCCCACGGGCGGCGCGGAATCCGGCACCCTCGAAATCGCATTCGGAAAGAGATTCACGTAGTTCCAGATCCGCACATACTTCACCGCGCCGATATACCCGCTCTGGATCAAATCGGCGGCCTGCGCGAAGTGGGGCGCGCTGCGGTGCTGCGTGCCCGCGAAGATCAGGCGCTTCGTGCGCGCCATCGCGTCCACGATCTGCCGCCCCTCGCGGATGGAGTAGGCCAGCGGCTTCTCAACATACAC
>JBDIBK010000018.1:0-41177 GCA_039812845.1 Bryobacterales bacterium | reverse complement strand
ATGGGAGCGTGCCGTGATTGACGACGGCATGCTGAACGGCCATGCCTTGGCCGTGGCGGATCTGGATGGCGACGGCCAGGACGAGATTGTCAGCGGGTTTCGCGGCAAGGGTTTTCGGATCAGCGTCTACCGGGCCAGCGACGCATCCGGCAACGCGTGGCCGCGCACCGTTCTGAACGAGGGCGGTGTGGCGGGTGCCGATTGCAAGATCGCGGACGTCAGCGGCGACGGGCGGCCCGACATCGCCTGCTCCGGAGCCTCCACCGGCAACGTCATGCTGTTCGAGAACCTGGGAGTACGATAGCGGGTAGTGCCCTATGCTCAGCCGCCGAAGCATCTTTCAAACGGGCTTGTCCCTCTCGCTTTTGGGAGCCAATTGCGGGCGCGAACCGGGACAGCCGCGAAGGGACGACCGCCATGCCGCACTCCACGCCCTTTTCGCGAAGGAATGGGAGTTCCGTCTGCGGGAGAGTCCGCTCTTCGCCACATCCGTAGGCCGGATGGAGTGGAACGACAGACTGCCGGAGTTCGGTCTCGCCGCGGCAAAGCGCTCCTACGACTTCTATAAAACGCTTTCCGCGAACCTGGACGGGATCCCCGTGGATGCTTTGGGCTCGGAAGACCGCATCAGCTATGACGTCTTCCGTGCCGAGCTTCAGCGCAACCTGGATCTCTACGAAGCCGGCGGATACCTGATGCCCGTGAACTCCGATTCCGCGTTTCATAGTGATTTCCCTCGCCTAGTGGAAGAAGTGCCCCTCGCAAGCGCGAAGGATTATGAAAATTTGATTGCCCGCCTGAATGCCTGGCCGCGCGCCGTGGATGAGATGGTGGAGCGGATGCGGGAGGGGCTGAAGCGCGGATTTACGCCACCCGCCGTCACCATGGTGGGCTTTGAGCGCACTGCCGCCGCCCATATTGTCGACGCCCCGGAGAAGAGCGTCTTCGATGTCCCCTTCCGGCGATTCCCCGTCGGCGTGCCGCAATCCGCGCGGGAGAGGCTGCAAACCGAGGGCCGCCGCGCCATCCTGCAAGCCATTGTTCCCGGCTATCGCAAGCTCTACGAGTTTTTCACCACGGAGTATCTGCCGGGATGCCGCCAGACTCTGGGCGCTTACGATCTTCCCAACGGCCGCGATTTTTACGCGCGGGAGGTGCGTTACTTCACGACGTTGCCAGCAGGACCCGAGGAAATCCACCAGACCGGCCTTCGCGAAGTGGCGCGCATCCGGAAGGAGATGGAGGATCTGATCCGGAAGACCGGGTTCCAGGGTTCGTTCGCCGCATTCCTCGAATTCCTGCGGACAGACCGCCGTTTCTATGCCAAGACCCCGGAGGAATTGCTCCGCCGCGCGGCCTGGATCGCCAAACGCATGGACGGCCAGCTTCCCGCTTTCTTTGGGCGTCTGCCACGCCAGCCCTACACCGTGGAACCCGTACCCGACGCGATCGCCCCGAAATACACCAGCGGACGCTACGTCCCCGCGCCCTACGGCGGAACCAAGCCGGGGATCTACTGGGTGAATACCTACGCCCTCGAAACCCGACCCTTATATACCCAGGAGGCGCTCACCCTGCACGAAGCCGTGCCGGGCCATCACCTGCAAATCGCGCTCGCGGCCGAGGCCGAGGGCCTTCCGCCCTTCCGCCGCTTCGCGTACTTCTCCGCCTTCGGGGAAGGATGGGGACTTTACGCGGAGTTCCTCGGCAAAGAGGCTGGGTTTTACACGGATCCCTATTCCGAGTTTGGCCGCCTGACCTATGAAATGTGGCGTGCCTGCCGCCTGGTGGTGGATACCGGGGTCCATGCCAAGGGCTGGACGCGCCAGCGGGTGATCGACTATCTCGCCGCGAATACCGCCCTGCCGCTGCACGAATGCACTACGGAAACGGACCGTTACATTTCCTGGCCGGGGCAGGCCCTTGCCTATAAACTCGGCGAGATTACGATTCGGGAACTCCGAACGAAAGCGGAGAAGGAGTTGGGCGCGCGGTTTGAAATTCGCGCCTTTCATGATGCTCTCCTCGAAAACGGCGCGATTCCCCTTACCACACTGCGGCGCGTGGTGGACGGATATATCGCAAACCGTTCGCAATCCTGAGCCCCGGCGAGCGAGGCTGTGCTCTAAGCGAGGCTGCGGTCAAAGCAAGTCTTACGCCTTCGGCTTCTTCGCCTCGGCGCTCTTGGCTGGCGCCGCTTCCGGCTCGTCGATGGACTTGTCGAAGTGGAGGTTCATCACCGGCTTGTTGCGCGGGTCGTAGGTGGTGAGCTTCTTGGTCTCGGAATTGCGGCCGCGGAAGCGCGCGCGCACTTCGTAATCGTCCGCCTTGATCACGCGGTCAAAGCTGTAGCGCCCGTCTTCCTTGGTGACAAAAGACCGCGCGGCCTTCGTCTTCAGGTTCGTGAGCGTGACGATCGCGCCGCGGACCGGGTTGTCGTGCGCATCCCGGACGATCCCGCTCATCTCCCGGGAGGGCAAGTCCTTGGGATTCACCTCGGGCAGCTTCTTGAAGAAATCCGGGTTGGAGTCGCGCTGATAAACGTCCTTCGTATTGCCCTGCGCATAAGCGGCGGAGAGCACGAGAAGCGTGGATACGAGCAGAACGGCGTAGCGGAACACGGCATTTCCCCCTGGTTTCAGCTTACTATCAAGAGATATCGCTTTGCCGGTATGCGGTTACATCAAACTCACCCGTAACGAAACACGGGTGAGCGCTCCGGCAATCCAGCTCATGTCACGCAAGATTGAATCCCTGATGATCCCCGGCCCGGCCGGGCGTCTTGAAGCGCTTCTCGAAGAACCCGAATCCGGCTCGCCCGTTCACGCCGTGCTGGTCTGCCACCCGCACCCGCTCCACGGCGGAACGATGCACAACAAGGTGGTTTACCGCCTCGCGCGCGGCTTGCGGCGCACGGGCGCGGTGGTGCTGCGCTTCAACTTTCGCGGTGTCAATCTCAGCGAAGGGCAATACGGCGAAATGGATGGGGAGGTGGAAGATGCACGCGCCGCGCTCGGCTTGCTGCGGAACCGCTATCCCGCGCTGGGTTTCAGCCTGGCTGGCTTCTCGTTCGGCTCGCGCATCATCCTGCGCTTAGGCTGTGAGCCGGGCATTGCGTCGGCGCGGTTGATCGCGGTTGGCTATCCCACCCGCTGGCCAGATCTGCAGTCGCTCGAAATTTGCACCAGGGAGAAGATCTTTATCCAGAGCACCCACGACGAATTTGGGCCGATGGATTCCCTTCGTCAATTGGTGGATAGCCTGCCGGAACCCAAGGTGCTCTACCAGGTGGAGGCAAAAGATCACTTCTTCGCCGGAGCGCTGGATGCATTTGAGCGTCTGGTGGAGGAATTGGTCTGGGACGAACCCGCCACTTCCTCCTGACTTCCAGGCGTCCGGGTCCTCCGCCGACCCTGGGGAAGAAACTCTAGCCGATCGATCCGCCGGGCTGAAGTTCCCGCTCCAGCATCGAAAGCGCTCTGCCGCCAATCAGATTGGCCACCTGTTCGAGCAAGTCCGGGATGTTCTGCGGTTCCACCAGAATCTCATGGCGGGTCACCCCGTCTTCTTCGCTCTCGAACGAACACTTTTCCGTATGCAGGATCGCCGTGGCCGGTTCATACTCCCGAAAACGCGCGTAAGAAAGCACCGCTGGGTCGATTTCCGCATCGGGGCCCGGCGCGTGGCAAAGCACCAACTCAAAGCGGCTCTCATTGAGGTGATCGATGGCATCTATCGTTGTAGTAGCACACGTCACATCGTAGCCGCCAGCCTCGAGAATGGCCTTCAGCGTCATGCGGCTGGTGTCGTCGCCGTCAATGAGGAAAATTCTTGCAAGAGCACGTGTGGGGGCGTGAGGGATTTCGAAGTGATTGTGGGACATAGTGGCCTTTTGATTTTCCTGAGTAGCCCCATCATGGAGCCGTCTGTTACCGCGCTGAGCCGTCGTTTCGCGTTCCAACTGGAGAACACCCGAACGAAAAAACAGGTCCTGCTCGAACCTGCTTCAAACTCCCACGTCACAGTACTACTAGGGTAGGTCTACATCATTCTCTCGCGCCGGAATCCGGTGGGGAATGAATGCGCTGTCCCTTGGAATGCGGACTAGCGATGCCTGATTCTGATTATCCTTCAATTTTCCGATTTTGAAATACCCTTGCGAAGATTATTTTCAGATTCTGTAGTTGACGATCAACCGAGAACGTTTCATTCAATTTTTCATTAGACAAAATTCTAATAATCTCGGGAGATTCTCGAACGCTCCGCTCGAAATCGCCTTCTTCCTTCCACGCTTGCATGGCTTTAGACTGTACGATCCGATAAGCGTCCTCCCGAAGCATGCCGCCGCTTGTCAGATCGAGGAGCAATTGGCCCGAAAATACCAGGCCATGGGTGCTTTCGAGGTTCTTCCGCATCCGCTCCGGGAAAACGCTCAGGTTCTGCACGAGCGCCGCCGTTTTCTCCAACAGGTAGTCCACCAGAATGGTCGAATCGGGCAGAATCACCCGTTCCACGGAGGAGTGGGAGATGTCGCGCTCATGCCAGAGGGCGTTGTTCTCAAAGGAGGCCTGCGCGTTTGCCCGAACCACCCGGGCCAGCCCGCAGATTTGTTCGCTCGTTACCGGGTTCCGCTTGTGGGGCATCGCGGAGCTCCCTTTCTGGTTCTTCCCGAATCCCTCCTCCGCTTCCCGGACCTCCGTTCGCTGCAAGTGACGGACTTCCAAAGCGATCTTCTCGCAGAGCGAGGCGATCAGCGCCAGCACGCACACATAGTGGGAATGCCGGTCTCTGGAGATTACCTGGGAGGAAATGGCAACCGGGTTTAGCCCCAGTCGCTCGCAAATGCGCACCTCCGCTTCCGGGCTGATGTGGCCGAATGTGCCCACCGCGCCCGACAGTTTCCCCACGCGCAGCTCTTCCGCCACCCGCTCCAGGCGCTCCAGATCGCGAACCGCCTCGTCATACCAGAGCGCCAGCTTCAAGCCGAAGGTGATGGGTTCGGCATGCACTCCGTGGGTGCGGCCAATCTGAATCGTGTTCTCAAATTCGAACGCACGCCGACGAAGAACCTCGATCAGCGCCTTGAGGTCCTCCCGGATGATCGAACTTGCCTGCTTCAACTGGAGGGATTGCGCCGTATCTACTACATCGTTAGAAGTTAAACCATAGTGCAGCCACCGGGAGTCGGCTGCATGTCCGGCTTCCGCCATCTTCTCCGCAACGCAGGTAGTAAACGCGATGACGTCATGCCGTACTTCCGCCTCGATTTCCGCGATTCGTTCGGCATCTACATCGGCGTGTGCCCGCAAATTCGCCACGGCGTCGGCGGGAACCACGCCGAATTCGGAAAGCACTTCGCTCGCCGCCAGTTCCACGGCAAGCCAGCAGCGATACTTGTTCTCGTCGCTCCAAATCGCTCCCATGGCGGGGCGGGTATAGCGGGCAATCATCGGTATCTCCTCTTTGAACGCGTGGACGCCTGCCGCGCGGCTTCCCAGCCGGGCATCGCTCTCTGCGTCCGCCTTTTCAATGTAGCGCAACCCGCCCTCCGCGCCGCGCATCTCCCGTTGCGCGAGTTTGCGGCATTGTTTGGCTCGTCTCACGGAGCGGGAGAGTGCGGTATGGCAAACTGAAAGATGTCCTTTTGGTCTCCAACTCTATGAAACAGCGAGTAGCAGTGCTCTACGGCGGCCGCAGCGGGGAGCACGAGGTATCTCTGCTCTCCGCCCGTTCGGTCATGGACGCCCTCAATACGGCGTCCTTTCAGGTTGTTCCGTACCTGATTGGCAAGGATGGCCGGTGGAATCCAGCCCCCATCGTTCCCGAACCGGGCGGCAATCCGGGAATCGACGTGGTTTTCCCCGTGCTCCATGGCACTTTCGGCGAGGACGGAACCATGCAGGGCCTGCTCGAACTTGCCGACCTGCCCTACGTGGGTGCCGGGGTCTTCGCCAGCGCCGCGTGCATGCACAAAGGTTATACGAAGCGGATTTGCGCCGCTGCGGGCATTCCGGTGGTCGAGTTTCTGGAAGGCCGCTCCTGGGATTCGCCCGCGGCGCTCGCCAGCCGGGCGGAGACCGAATTCGGCTACCCGTGTTTCGTCAAACCGGCCAATCTCGGTTCTTCCGTGGGGATCTCCAAGGCGGCATCCCGGCCTGAATTGGAGGCCGCGATCCGTCTCGCTTTCCGCTTCGACGATACCGTGCTCATTGAGCGGGCCGTCGCCGGGCAGGAGATCGAATGCTCCATTCTGGGCAACGAACGCATTGAGGCCTCGATTGCGGGCGAAATCGTGCCGGGCAAAGAGTTTTACGATTACGATGACAAGTATCTCAACGGAAAAGCGCAGACCTTGATTCCCGCCCGCATCTCCGCGGAAGATCAAGACCGCGTGCGGGATCTCGCTGTGCGCGTCGGCCACGCCCTCAGTCTTGAAGGCATGGCAAGGGTGGATTTCTTTCGCGAGAGCGGGAGCGGCAGGATCTATCTGAACGAGGTCAATACCATTCCCGGTTTCACCTCGATCAGCATGTACGGGAAGATGTGGGAGGCCAGCGGCTTGCCGTATCCGGACCTGCTAAGCCGACTTGTCCAACTCGCGGTAGAGCGGCACGAGCGCCGCGCCAGCCTCTCTTTCGCCCGCTAGCGCTATGCCCTGGTCAGCCCCGATTTCGGACCTCTCCCAACGGCGGAAGGCTCTCGCCGCACACCTTCCCAAACCGCTGCTTACCGTGTTTGTGGTGCTCCTTCTGGTGATCCCGGCCTTCGCGGAGAGCCAGAAATCCGTGGATGACGCCCTTCGTCTCTTTACGAGCGTTTACGCGCAGTTGGAAGCCAACGCCGCGGACCCCGTTAACCCGGAGGCGGCCATCTTTGAGGGCGCGCTGCCCGGTGCCATCCGGGCGCTGGACCCCTTTTCCGCCTTCCTCACTCCGGATCGCTTTGCCCAATTGCGCGAAATGCAAACGTCCCGCGAGAAGGGCTTTGGCAGCATCGTCTCCGTGCTGCCGGGGCGGATCACCGTGCTTCAGGTGCTGCCCGCAACCCCCATGTCGCGTGCTGGCATTGAGCCCGGCGACGAGCTGATCGCCGTCAACAATTACCTCATCCAAGCGCTGGATAACGAACAGATTCTTCAGTTGCTGGGGGAAGCCCGCCACGGCACGGTGAACGTCGTCGTGCGCCGCCAAGGGAGCGAACGGCCCCTGCACTTCACCCTGACGCCGCAGGAAATGGACTCCCGCTCCGTAGACCGCGCGTTCCTCCTGGGGGACCACATTGCCTACATTCGCATTAAGAGCTTTGAAGGGGAAACCGCCCGCCAGTTTCGCGATGCGCTCGAACATCTGGGCGGCGACAAAGTGCGCGGGCTGATTCTGGACCTGCGGGATAACCGTGGCGGCGTCGTGGATGCGGCGCTCGACGTCAGTTCCTTCCTGCTGCCGCCCGGCTCGGTGATTCTCTCCGCGCGCGGGCGTGCCCAGGAACCCGTTGTCGAGCGCGTCCCCGCCTCCGCGAAACCCTACACGCTCCCCGTGGTCACCCTGATCAACGGGCAGACGGCCAGCGCGGCGGAGATCGTCGCCGGCGCGCTGCGGGACCACCATCGTGCCACGCTCATCGGCGAACGCAGCTATGGGAAGGGTCTCGTGCAGCAGGTGCTCCCCCTGTCGATGGGGACGGCGCTTGCCCTGACGACCGCCTACTACTTCACGCCCTCCGGTGTCAGCATCCAGCGTCCGCTTGCATTGAGCCAGGTGAAGAATCAGTTGCCATCCGGTTCGGCTGGCGCGCAGGGCGGAATCGCGCCGGATGAGGAAGTGCTCCCCTTCCCCACAAACCAGTTCCGCTACGTGCTGGAAGGCACCGGATCGTTCGCTTCGTTCGCCACGGAATACCTCCGGGCCCGCGCAGCGCAAGACGGGCAACCCAGCGCAGCGAAGGTCGAGCAATCCGGAGGCGCACAAGCGGAGAAACTCTCCGAGAAATTCGAAATCGACGGGGCCATTCTCGATGAGTTCCAGTATTTCCTCTCCCAGCGAAACATCCGGCCCTCGCTCGCCATGTGGACGGCGAATGCGGACTACATCCGGATCCGGCTGAAGACGGAGATCTTCAATCAGGGGCTGGGCGTCTCTTATGGAGAAAAGATCGAGGCCCAGCTCGACAGCGGAATTCAGCGGGCGCTTGAGATCCTCGCCGGAGCACCCCCGCGGCCCTGATTCCGGCGGAACTGTGCCGCGCGGGTCAGTTATTCGCTCCGGGAGACGCCGGCACCATCGGCACGAAGACCACCGGAATGGAAACATCCCGGCTTAGATTCCCCCGCCCGTCCTTCTTGAGGACCACGAGCTGTTGCGTCTGGGGCGAATCCCCTTCGGGTGCCACCAGCCGGCCCCCTGGCGCGAGTTGCTCCACCAGCGCCGGAGGAACCCGCGGAGGGGCCGCCGTCACCATGATCCGGTCGAATGGCGCTTGCTCCGGCCAGCCTCGATAGCCGTCCCCGGAGCGCACGGTCACCCGCTGGATGCCCAAATCCTCCAGCGCCTTCCGCGCCCGCTCGGCCAGTTCCGGCACGATCTCGATCGTATACACCGCCCGCGCCAGTTCGCTCAGCACAGCCGCCTGATAGCCCGAACCCGTGCCGATTTCCAGCACCTTGTGCGACCGCTTCACATCGAGCAATTCCGTCATCAGCGCCACAATATAGGGCTGCGAAATCGTGGCCCCATAGCCGATGCCCAGGGCGCGGTCTTCGTAGGCGTGCCGCCGGAGGGTTTCCGGCACGAAGCGCTCCCTGGGAACCCGCTGCATGGCAGCCAGCACCTCGGTTTGCCTCACGCCGCGACTCTGGAGTTGCGTGCTCACCATTTCGAGACGCGCCGCGAGGTAGGAATCGGTCGTGCGCTGTTGGCTCTGCATGGTCGTGGCATTTGCACCGCAACTCGGCTTCTCGGCCCGCCGACGCCTGTGCTGCCTTCACTCTCTCCAAGGGTGCGCCCCGTGTCAACCACCGTGCTCGCGGGCGCACCGTCGCCGGGCCGGAAGCTTACGCCGGGATCGAATCCGCGTCACTGAGGCGCGGAAAATCGCGGTGGCTGCGCACCTGTTCCGCTTGCCAGAGATGCCGCCGGTCATGCCCTGTGATGATCGCGCAGCCCTCCGCGAGATTCAGTTTCAGAAAGGAACTCATTGGAGAGGGGAAATGGATGGCGCTCATATCCACGCCGCTGGCTTCGAGCACAAACCCCCGAAGCTCCAAATGCAGACGGTTGAACTCCGCTTCCACCTCGGCGGCGTCGAGCCCTGCCGATGGCACGACGCTTCGCGGTGCCGGCATCCGGAACCGGGGCGGCGGCTCAATGTATCGAAGAATCTGGCGGCCGATGAAACCGAACCGGAATGCCTTCGGTGGGAGCGATGCATTGTGCCGGTCTCGCTCGAAAACCACCCGCATGGCTCGCAGGTACATGGCATCCGATCGATTCAAATGCTCCAAACAATCGAGAATGCTCCAGCGTCCCGCTTGCGGACGCCAAGTTTTCTGTTCGGTGGTTAATCCTTCCATGAGCGAGTCTTTGCGAGCGACGATAACGTCAATCTGATGGATCAGTTCGGTGGTGGTGACAGTTCTTCCCATAACTCCCTGGTGATTGCAGCGCGGGCATTTGTCCCTGATGCCTCTATCCGTATCTGCGCAACCGGGACGATTATGGGCGCTTGCCATAGCGAGATTCTTCCTGGATGGGGATTTTGTTGAACTATGCCACAAAACAGCCTATCCTGGCAAAGAAAAGGCGAATTTGATGCGGAATGTGCGGGAAGAACTCGAGCGGCTTCGTGAGAAGCTTCGCCGCGTGGAGATGCGCACCGCCCGGGAGCGGCCCGAACCTGCGTCGCTCTCAGGGCTCGGATCGGCCCGCGAGCTTCCGCCCTGGGAGAGCTTGCCGGAGGAATCTGCTTTCGAAAGCACCTTGGAATTCGCGTCAATGCCGCCAAGCGCCGTCCCGAATCGTGCGGGTGGGGGCAAGATTGAGGATTGTCTCAGCGGACGCCTCGTCGAAACGCCGTTTGGCACGCATTTTGAAGTAGAGACCCTCTACCCCGGCACCGCCAGCCACGGTCACTTCGGGGTGAGCGAACTGGAGGGCTCTCCCGGCGATCTCCTCGCCAGCCTCTGCCCCGGCTGTTCGTATGGGACGGTGCGGGATTGGGTTTTTCTGGATACGGAAACCACCGGGCTTGCCGGTGGCGCGGGCACATTCGCGTTTCTCATCGGCCTAGGCCACGTCACGGCCGATGGTTTTCTCGTGAGGCAATATTTCCTGCGGGAGCCCGCCGAGGAGCGCAGCGTCCTGTGCCGGATCGCCGAGGAGTTGGAGCGATTTTCCGCCGTTGTTACTTACAATGGCAAAGCCTATGATCTGCCCTTGCTCGAAACCCGCTATCGCCTGGCGCGGTCTCCCGTTCCCTTTGCGGCCATGCCGCACGTCGACCTGCTCCATGCGTGCCGGCGCCTCTGGAAGTTGCGATTTGAGAGTTGCAAGCTTACCTATCTCGAAGAGCGAGTGCTGGGCCACGAACGCGTGGGCGATGTCCCCGGCTTTCTGATCCCGTCGCTCTATGCGAACTACCTGCGCTTCGGCGAAGCTGGCAGCCTGTCGCCGGTATTCCTTCACAACGCGCTCGATATTCTTTCGCTTGCTTGTCTTACGAATATCGTAGGAGGAGTTTTTCGAGACCCCGCGTCGCTGGCGGTGCGTCATGGAGCGGAGTGCGTCGGGCTGGGACGTTGGCTCTTGCAGGCAGGCCGCCCGGACGATGCATTGCCGTTGCTGCATCGGGCAATCCAAACCAATATCTCGGAAGACCTGCTGGCGCGCACCCTCTGGGATATCTTCGAGATCGAGCGGAAGCGTGGCCGCTACGAAGCTGCCCGGGACGCCGCTGAGCAGATTATTGGCTTTCCGAACTCCTTGCACGCCCGCGCTTTGGAAGCCCTCTCCATTCTCTACGAGCGTCGTTTTAAGGATCTTCCGCGTTCCCTTCACTACGCACGACGGCTGGACCGGGTGCAGCCGGGCGAGAAGGCGGGTGCGCGCCTGGAGCGGCTCACAAAGAAGTGCGCGAAAGCGCCGGGCGGGCAAATCTTCGAAGGGTAGTTTTCTTGCAAAATCCGCTGCCGGGCTGGCGCGGAGGCCATGCCCCGGTGGCCAGTGCTCATTCCACAATCTTGCGCTTGCTCACCCACTCGATCACCATCTCGCGCAGGAACGGGCCCGGTTCCGGGAATTCCAGGCCTTCCGTCCCGATTTCCCGCTGATTCTCGGCCACGTAGTCGATGGTGGCCACCGTGTAGATTCGAGTGGCCTCGACGGGTGTCGTTTTTCGAATCGCCTCCGGGATCCGGCTTCCCTGGATCTTCCCGAAGACCACGCGATTGCCGAAAGGCAGCGCATCCCAAATGTCACGGGCGCGGATCTTCCCCACGACAAGCCCCGCCCGCACCGCGCCCCGGTTCACAAAGGCGAAATCCACCCCCAGGCTCTCCGTCATCGCCCGCTCCACCACATCCTTCATCTGAAAGCGGGTGTAGGCGGTTTTCGATTCGCCAATCTCGCGGTCCACCACCGCCGAGACTTTCGATTCCCACAGTGCGACTTCTTTCGCGAGGGCGGCATCGGCCGGGATCTCCGCGGCGTTGATCGGGATGCGTTCCCAATCCAGATCCACCACCCGGTTAGCACTCACGTCGAAGCGCAGATGCACCTTGCCGAGTTCCGCGCCATTCGGCCGCGTGCGCACCACCATCCGGTTTCCGTCGCGCAGCAGGGTCTTCATTCCTCCGTGGTCGTGCCCGGCCACGATCAGGTGCATCTCCGGCAGCGAGGCCAGCAGCATTTCTTCCTCTTTGGGGAAGATGTGAGCGAGGCCCACGATCAGTTGTGCGCCGTCTGCCTTCGCCTGGCCGATATACTTCTTCGCCGTTTCCACAAGCGGCAGCGCCCGCCACGGCCCGAGATTGTAATCGTAGGTCAGCTTGGCGAGGGATTCCATGATGAGCCCGATGATGGCCACCCGGATGCCGTTCACGTCGCGGATAATGTAGGGCGGCGGTGCCAGCAAGGTGCCGCGGTCGTCCGCCAGGTTGGCACAAAACAGGGGAAACCGGCTCACCTTGAGGTAGTCGTAGATGCGCCGCCAGCCGTAGTCGAACTCGTGGTTGCCCAGACAGACCGCGTCCGGCCGCAGCCCGTTCATCAGCTCGAACACCGGGACGCCTTCATAGAGCGAACTCACCGGCGTTCCCTGCACAACATCGCCGGCGTCCAGATAGAGGCTCGCTTCCGCCTTGGCCCGTTCGCGGTTAAGCGCAGTGGTCAGATGCGCGAACCCGCCCAGGCCTTCGCGCGAGGGCGAGATTCGGGCATGGATATCGTTGGTGTGAAGGATGGTGATGCTGCGGACGTCTTCGTTGGCTCGCGCCGGTGGCGCAAAGCGCAGTGCGCCCATCGCGCCGGCCCCGGCTAGAAAATGGCGACGGCTAAACCTTCGCATGGGCGTAGATGCATCCCCTTCCCGTGTCAATCCTTCCACGCGCCCCTGGGATGCTCCCATTTTCCCATAGGAGATCTGTCCGCGCCGGAGATTGCGCCCGCTGGCACGTCTTTACTTCGCATCCCGCCAGTTCGGGCCCACGCCAACCTCCACTGCCAGCGGAACGCGAAGTTCCGCGACGTTCTCCATCTCCCGCTTCACCAACTCCGTCACCGTATCCCGTTCTTCCGGCGGCACTTCGAAGACGAGTTCGTCGTGAACCTGCAGCAGCATCCGCGCGGCCAGGCTCTTCTCGGCGATCGCCCGGTCAATGCGGATCATGGCGAGTTTGATGAGGTCGGCCGCCGTGCCCTGCAGCGGGGTATTCACCGCCGTCCGCTCGGCAAAGCCACGGGCATTCGGATTCCTCGAATCCATGTCCGGAATGGAGCGGACCCGGCCAGACATCGTGCGCGTGAATCCGCTTTCCCGCACTGTGGCGATGGTGGCGTCGATCCACTGCCGCACGCCGCGGTAGCGCTCGAAGTAGTTGCGGATATACACCTCCGCCTCCTTCTTCGGGATGCCCAGTTGCGTGGCCAGTCCGAAGGCCGTTTGCCCATAGACAATCCCGAAGTTCACCGCCTTGGCGCCCCGCCGCATCTCCGGGCTCACCATCTGGGGCATCACGCCGAAGACCTCGGCCGCCGTGCGCGTGTGAATATCTTCTCCATTGCGAAACGCCGCGGTCAGCACCGGATCTTCCGAGAAGTGGGCGAGCAGCCGCAGTTCGATCTGGGAATAGTCCGCCGACAGCAACAGCCAGTCGGCCTCGGGTACGAACGCGGCGCGGATCTCGCGGCCCTGCTCCGTGCGAATGGGGATATTCTGCAGGTTCGGGTTCGAAGACGAGAGCCGGCCCGTCGCAGCGCCGGCCTGGTTGAAACTCGTGTGAATGCGGCCCGTCGCCGGGCGGATCAGCTGCGGCAGGGCATCCACGTACGTGCCCTTGAGCTTGGCCAACTGGCGGTATTCCATCACCAGCGCCGCGATCTCATGGTGGATCGCCAGCCCCTCCAGCACTTCCACCGCCGTGGAATGCACCTTGCCCTTCCCCGTCTTCACCGGAGCGGGCAGTTTCAGCTCCTCAAACAGCACCTTGGCCAGTTGCTGGGGGGAGTTGATGTTGAATTCGCGGCCCGCCAAAGCGTGAATGCGCACGGTCAGATCCTCGATCTGGCCCGCCATGCGCTCCGATATCGCCGCCAGGGTGCCGGTATCCACGCGAATTCCGGTGGCTTCCATGCGGGCGAGCACCGGGCTTAGGGGAAGATCGATATCCCGGTAGGGGGCGTCCAGACCACTCCCCTTCAGAACCGGTTTCAGATCGTCGGCCAAACGCAGGATCAGGTCGGGTGCCGCTTCCGGGCTGCGCTCCACGCCGCGTTCGAAACGCTTGTCGGCCAGCGCCTCCACGGTCGTCAAACTGGGGTCGGCATACTGAAGAAAGCCCATCAGAAAGACGTCGTCCGTCTCCCCGGCGGAGACTCCCCAATCGGGAGGAACGGTGAGCAAAGCCTGCTTCCAATCGTGAAAGACCTTGGAGATGCGCGAATCCTTCCACCACCGCCCAACCAGCGGTGAATGCGCCGGAGCGACCGCGCGGACGACGCCATGCGCGGTGGCGAGATAGCAGAAAGGCGTTTCGTCGAGGGTGGCCTCTCCGCCCGTGTTCCGCGGTGTCAGAACCAGTGCGATGCGCCCGGCGGCGATCACTTCAGCATTCACCGCTTCCGCTTCCTCGGTCGTGCGCGCGTGCCGAAAGTCCCTCGTTTTCTCCTCCACCACGGCTTGCACTTCCCGCAGCGCCCGGCCAAACTCCAGCTCGCGATAGACTTCCTCGAGCGCCGCCGCATCCGGCTCCTTCACGGCCAGATCGTCCAGGGAAATCGAGAGCGGCACATCCACCCGAATCCGCGCCAATCGTTTGCTTAGCAGGATCTGGTCGCGGTGGTTCTGGAGGCTCTCGCGGTACATCTTGCGCTTCACCCGCTCCGCCTGGGAGATGGCCTCCTCCACGGAACCGAATTCGGCAATCAGGTCCTTGGCACCTTTATCGCCAATGCCCGGAGCGCCGGGGATGTTGTCGACGGAATCTCCCTTGAGCGCAAGCAGATCCACCACCTGCGGCGGGCGGACCCCCATAAACGCCTCGACTCCCGCTTCGTCGTAGATCGTGTCGTCCTTCATCGGGTTCAGCATGCGCACTTGGGGTGAAACCAGTTGCAGCATGTCCTTGTCGCTCGACACGATCACCACGTCCATCGTCGCCGCGGCCCGGTGCGCCAGCGTTCCGATCACGTCATCCGCTTCGAAGCCGCTCGATTCGACAACCGGCACGCGCATCGCTTCAAGCACTCGTTTGATGTCCGGAATTTGTTGCAGCAGGTCCGGCGGTGTTTCGGTGCGGTTCGCCTTGTAGTCCGCAAACATTTCCGTCCGGAAATTCGGCCCTTCGCTCTCAAAAACCGCCGCCAGGTAATCCGGTTGGTACTCATCCCGGATCCGCCGGATCATGTTGTTGAAAATGTAGGTCGCCTCGGTGGGAACCCCCTTCGATGTGCGCATCGGTGGAGCGCCGGATCGCGCGCGGGCGTGGTAAGCGCGGAAGATAAACCCAAAGGAATCCACCAGAAACAGCGTGGGTCGCGGCATGGCCCCATCATAGCGCCGGAATTCTCTGAGGCTGTATTTCCTCAATCTTGCCGGTGGATTTCCAATTCCCAGCTTCGGTCGCGCGCAAGTTTGCACCTGTTAACGGCTCAATATCGAAAGCGCAAGACGATTCCAAATGTTACTCAAACGCTAGTACCCGCCACCGCATTGTGTGTGGCGTTTCCGCCACACTGTGCCACAATTAAGTCACTAATTTTGAGTGATTTAGCGAAACAAAGGCGCGAAAAACTTCGTTACAATAGCAGGTGGGAAAGGAGCAAACTTGCGCTTCGAAAGTACCCTTCGTAAGCCTGTATCCGCCAAAGGAGTCGGGCTCCACAGTGGCGTCCCCGTGTCCATGACGTTGCGGCCCGCCCCGGCGGGTACCGGCGTGGTGTTTCGCCGGACGGATCTCGAAAACTTCGAGATCCCAGCCGCGTGGAAACACGTGGCCCGAGTGAGTTACGCCACCAGCCTCATGCGCAAAGGCGTTCTTATTTCCACCATTGAACATCTGATGAGCGTCTTCGCTTGCATGGGAGTCGATAACGTCTACGTCGATATCGACAACCTGGAAGTGCCCATCCTCGACGGCAGCGGCCTCCCGTTTGTACGCATGATCGAAGAGGCGGGTCTCCGCGCCGGCAGAAAGCTGCGGAAGTATCTGCGAATTGTTCGCCCCGTCACGGTGGAAGATCGGGACAAGCGGATTACCATTCTCCCCGCGAACGCCCTCACCGTCAATTGCGAAGTCTTCTTTAACCATCCGCTGGTTGGCGGTGAGTCCCTGGACATCGAGATTACCAGGGAGCGGTATGCCCGGGAAATTGCGCCCGCGCGCACCTTTGGCTTCGAAAAGGAACTCGATGAGATGCGAAAGATGGGCTTGATTCGCGGGGCCTCCCTCGAAAGCGCCGTCTGTTTCACGGACACCGGCGTCATGAACGATGGCGGCTTGCGTTTCCCGGACGAGCCCTGCCGCCACAAAGTGCTCGATCTCATCGGAGATTTCGCTCTCCTCGGCCGGCCGCTGCTGGGGCATGTGATTGCCGAGCGCGCCGGGCACGCTTTGCACGTCGCCATGGCCCGCAAGATCATGTCGGATCCGTCGCTATATGAATTGCTGACCTTCGACCAGTTGGCCTCGAATGTCGCCGAGTCCCTCGTCGGCACGGGCCATGCGGACGGATGAGCGCTGAGGTGCCGCGTCCCGAATCTCCAATGAAAGCCAGCATCCCCGATTGGCGGCTGCCGCCAAATCTCATCACCTATGCCCGCATTGCCGCAACGCCACTGGTGGCGCTCGCAATTCTCGGCAATCGCGGCATTCTCGCGCTCGTGCTGGTTGCGCTGGCGGGGTTCAGCGACGGCCTCGACGGCTTTCTGGCCCGCCACTATGGCTGGCAGTCCACGCTCGGCGCGTACCTCGATCCCATTGCCGACAAGCTCCTCCTGCTCACCCTCTACGCGGCCTTTGCCGCTGTGGATCTGGTGCCGATTTGGCTGATGGGCCTGATTTTTCTCCGGGACCTGTGGATTCTTTCCATGGTGAGCTATGCGTGGTTCGCCACCACCATCCGCGACTTCCCCCCGCGCTGGACGGGAAAAGGAAGCACCTTCGCTCAACTGGCTCTCGCTGGCATTCTCTTGTTCGAGGCCGCTTTTCCGGGAGCCCTGCCTGTCGTCATCGCCGACATCCTCGTCCTCATTGTCACGTTTCTCGCCTGTGCCAGCGGCGTGGATTATACGGTGATTGCGCTCAGGCGATACGCCGCCTGGCGCGCGGAATCGCGCCATCCCGCCTGAACGCTCGCGTTCCTGCTCCCGAAACGCACTCCCCCGTCTGTTTCCCTGAGAACTTTCGCCGGTTGCGGCCA
This sequence comes from Bryobacterales bacterium, assembly GCA_039812845.1. Classification (GTDB taxonomy): domain Bacteria; phylum Acidobacteriota; class Terriglobia; order Bryobacterales; family Bryobacteraceae; genus JACTMJ01. The sequence goes on along the minus strand of JBDIBK010000018.1, from coordinate 24,048 downwards.
CTCATTCCATAGCGGCCGAATGCACGCTAAGTGCCTGCCGCCCCCAAACCGCCGGGGAGATCTTCGCCATGAACCGTTCCGCCATGCTGACGCTCCTCGATCCCGGATCTGCAACGAGCGTCCTTGCCACTGGCTGTCTCTCTCTCGATTGGGCGCTGGGCCACGGCGGCTTCCCGCGGGGGCATCTGGTTGAAATTTTTGGGCCGCCGGATTCCGGCAAGACCACGCTTGGCCTGGAAGCGATCGCGGCCGCGCAGCGTGCCGGGGGCGTTGGCGCATTCCTGGATGCGGAGCATTCCCTCAATGCCGTCTTCGCTTCCGGCCTTGGAGTCGATACCAGCAGCCTGATCTATGCACAGCCGGGCACCGCGCACCACGCTCTTGAGGTCACGCGCTCCCTCGTGAAAACCTGCGCGGTGGATGTCATTGTTCTGGATTCGGTTGCGGCGCTTGGGCCGGACCCCAATTCCCTCGCCGCCGCCCCTGCATCGGGCCGCGGCTCGGATTTCGACTACTGGCCGTTTGTGAATGGCCTGCGTGCGCTCCATGCCCTCCTTCCAAAATCGCCCTGCTGCGTGATCTTCCTGAATCAGTTGCGTTCGCGCTTGCGGACGGAAATCGGATCCTCGGAAACCAGCCCCGGTGCGCCCGCCCTGCATTGCTTCGCGTCCATCCGGATTCGGGTGGAGAGGCGTGCCACCATCACCGCTCGCGGAGAGGCGATCGGCAGCCGCTGCGCTCTCAAGGTGACCAAGAACGCGCTTGGCCATGGCGGGCGGGAGGCCGAGTTCCAGATCCAGTGTTCCGGCGGCCTCTCCCGCGAAGCGGATCTCGTGAACCTCGCCCTTCGCGCCGGAGTCATCGCAAGAAGCCCTCAGGGCCTGTCCTATCGGCGCACGGTTTTGGGGACGGCCGTTCCCGAAGCCTGCGCCACGCTGCGGGAGAACCGCCCGCTTTTTGATTCGCTCGACCTTGAACTTCGGGAACGCGCGGGCCTTGGCCGGTACCGCCCCGTCGCCGCCGCAGCCGCCGGCGCATAGTCCAGCATTTACAACGGGGTGGAACATGTCCGCCTGCCCGAGCCCCACGCTTCGCACCTGGAAGTGTGCCCGTTCCAAGTACGGCGGGAACCCTCGGTACTCTAACGTGGCTCTGCACTCGCGCCGATCTGCTTCGAGAGATGTGCCAGATCTTCGCCATAGAGGAACCCCGAATCCAGCCGCGCTGGACCGATCTGGCCCGGTGTCTCCGGATTGCCGTCTTCTTGCTAACCGCATTCTTTCCAATCTTTGCGGCCACCGCGATGGTTCCGAGCGGGACCACCTCCGGCCTGTTAGCGCCAACCGCCTCCGAGATCCTCAAGCCCGTCCGGAGCGTGGCCCCCTTTCACCCAAACCGGGGCCAGTTCCCCGACGAGATCCTCTTTGCGGGGCGGGCCGGAGACACCGCCATTCTGATCGCCAGGGGAAAGCTAACGATGCTTCGCCTGGGTGGCAATCCGGAGTCGGCTGCGCCAAAGGGCGTATCGATCCAATGGCTCAACGCCTCCCCTGCTCTCGAATGCATCGGAGATACGCCTTCTGAAGGTTCGGTTTCCTACTTCGTGGGCAACGATTCGAAGCGTTGGGCTGCCAATCTGCCTACGTTTCAAAAGGTACGGATCAACGGCATCTATCCCGGTATCGATCTCCTGATTTATCTTTCCGGTGACGAACTCGAATTTGACTACCTCATCCAACCACACGCGGATCCCAACCGCATTCGTTGGCGGCTCCGCGCGGAACCTGGCGGCGAGAGCAAGTTGTCAGTCAGCCTGGCCGCTGACGGCAGCCTTCGGCCCGCGGACGGGTCGGGTGACTGGGTGCTGAAGCCGCCCGTCACGTATCAGGCCCTTGGAGCGGACCTCCTGCCGATCCCCTCCCGCTACGTCTCCTTGGAACAATCCGAATGGGCGCTTGAGCTTGCGGATTACAACCCCTCGCTTCCGCTGGTGATTGACCCCGTGCTGAGCTATTCGAGCTACCATGGCGGGTCCCAGATAGACCAAGCAAACGCAGTCGCGACCGACGCGGCCAACAACCTCTACATCGCGGGCGAAACCTGGTCAGTGGATTTGTTTACGTCGCTTTCCGTCCAGGCTTACAAGAAGTCTGGCAAGGACGCCTTCATTTTGAAGCTGAGCCCGGATGCCAAGACCGTTCTCAACGCAACCTATTTCGGCGGAAATGGAGACGATATCCTTACGGCCATCCGCGTATCGGGCAGCGACGTGTTCATCGCGGGAGAAACCAGTTCGGGAGACCTGCCCGGCACCGCCGGGCGGTTTCAAAGCACGATCGGCGGTGGCAAGGATGGATTTCTCAGTCGGATCCGCCTCGGCAGTTCCCCCAGCGTGCTGGGAACAACTTATCTTGGCGGCTCCGGCAGTGACCGTGTGAACGCGCTCATCCTGGATTTCGCTGGCAACCCGTATGTTGCCGGTTATACCGCGTCTCCCAATTTTCCGGTGCGTGCCTCTTTCGGGCTCTCCGTCCCCGGCGGGGGAAGCGATGCGTTCATCGCCCGCTTCCGGCCGGATTTATCCGATCTCACCTGGAGCGGGGTCTATGGCGGAACCGGCAGCGACCAAGCCTACGGTTTGGCTCTGGGAAGCGGAAATACGGTTTGGTTTACGGGGGCAACCTCATCGTCGTTGCTGCCAATGGCCAACCCTCTGCAATCGGTGCTGCTCGGCTCCTACGACTGCTTCCTGGCGCAAGTGCCGGACACCGGCGCGTCCTTGCTCTACTCGTCCTATCTCGGCGGCACGAGTTCCGACTTCTGCTACGCCGTCGTTACCGACGGGGTGGGGAATCCCATCGTGACCGGCTCTTCGGCGTCGCAGAACTTCCCCGTGACTCCCGGCGTGTTTCAGCCGTCGCGCGGCGGCGATTACGATAACGTCGTCGCCAAACTCGACACTGGCACGAACATGCTTGCGTTTGCCACCTATCTCGGTGGCTTGCAATCCGAATCGCCATCCAGCCTCTACCTCGACAGCGATGGGGCGGTCTGTCTCGCCGGGAACACGCTGTCCTCGAACTTTCCGACCATGGGCCCCGTGCAGCCCACGCTGGGCAGTTACGTCGATGGCTTTCTCAGTTGTCTGAATCCCAATGGAACCGCACTCTTGTTCTCCACCTTCCTTGGAGGCGCGGATGAAGACCGGGTCCTCGGTGTGGTCCGGCGCACGGACGCCTGGACGGTCGCGGTGGGGCTTACCCAATCGGCCAATTTTCCCGTCACCGCCAATGCGCGTCAGCCCCTTCCCGCGGGCAAGGGCGATGCGTTCATCACCGCCATCAGCCGTTCCGGCGCGAACGTGAATCCCGCAAACATCTCGGTGACGCCATCCAATGGCAACACGGAGACCGCCCATCTCACGTATCTCCTGCAGGATGGGAACGGCTTCCAGGATATTCGCTATTTCTACGCCAACATTCACAATGCGGTATCCACGGTAGGCGCCTGCTATACGCGCTTCGACGCCGACCTCAACACCATCTCTCTCTTGAGCGACAACGGCGCATCCTGGGTGGGGAGCGCCACGATGGGGGAATCGAAACTGCTCAGCAACAGCCAATGCGTGATCGACGCTTCGCGTTCCTCCGTTTGGGGCCATGCCACCCGCCTCAGCGTGAAGATCCACTATTCCTTCCAGCCTGGGTTCGGCGGCGCGAAGTCTCTGCTGATGTATGTCCAGGATCGCGCCGGCACCATTGCGGGCTGGCAGTTGCGGGGCGGTTGGCTGGTGCCGCAACTCGCCGGGAACGTGCAGCCTTCCATTGACTACTTCCAGCCCAACAGCGGCGTCTTCCCCAGCACGCTCTTCGTCTTGCGCGCGGTGGATGCCAATGGATTCGGCGATCTTAGGGACGTTCACCTCCTGGCGAACGACACTCTCGCTTACGCGAACGGCTGCTATGTGCTCTACAGCCAGCAATCCAACCAGTTGAAATTGCTCAACGACAGCACCACTCAGTTTCTGGGGCCTCTCACGCCCGGAGTCTCCGGCTCCGTGCAGAACGCCAGTTGTATTCTCTCGGCGGGTTATTCCTCCGCCACCAAGGCTGGGGACGCCCTCACGCTCTCGGTCTACCTGACCTTCAAGGACGCCGCCGCCGGTCTCAACAATGTGTGGACGCTCGTGAGCGACCAAAGCAACGCCTTTCTCGGCTGGAGAGCGCAAGGCTCGTTCACCGTGCCCATTGGCCCGGCGTATGCTCCTCCGAAGGCGGAATCGATCTCCATTGCTCCCGAAGGAACGAAACTCCGTTTCACGCTGACAGGTTCAGACCAAAACGGGGGCGACGACATCAAGGATTTCTATTTCCTCGCAAACACGACCCTCACGAATGCGGGCGGCTGCTATCTGCTGCTGCGGCGGCTCGCTGGCCAAGTCCTGCTGCTCAACGATGCGGGCAACGCGTGGCAAGGCAGCGGCACTCTTGGTGGAGCCAGCATTCTGGAGAACAGCCAATGCCGCGTCCTGCCCTCCGAAATCAGCACCTCCGTGAGTGGCGCAACCGCGGAGGCCGTGGTGGATATTCAGTTCAAGGCAGCGTTCTCGGGCCAGAAATCGGCATGGCTCTACCTCGAAGATGCGGCCAAACTTGTATCCGGCTGGGTCTTTCTGAACACCTTTCTTCCGGTAGCCCCCTAACCGGCGATGGCCCGCATAACGGCTGGCCGCTCCGCCTGTACCGGTTGCTCCTCGCTATCCTAAGAGGAATGTCCCCTTCCCATGAGTCCATCCCCACGGAATTCGTGCCCGCGCTTTTTCTGCGCGAACTGAAAGCCGCCGCTCGCAATGGGGAGTTCCCACTCGTGGAGACGCTCCTGGGGGACTACGAAGCTCGCTTTGGCAAGGACGATTTCTACGCCGAATCGCTCTCCTGGGTGGCGCGCGCCGCGGCTCTCAAGAGTTTCACCGCCGAATCGAGTTCCTACGCTAAAAGTGCCTATTCCCTCGCGGTGGAGATGCTCAACGCGGAGATCGTGCCCGCGGACGCTCCCTTGGCCCTCGCCTTGAGCGCTGCCATTGAAGTCGAGTCTCAGCTTCTGCTTTCGGCGGAAGGCACAAACGCGGCCGCCGCTTATCTTGAGGGCCAACTGGCGCGCTTTGAGGCCCAACCCTTCCGGATCCGGATCCGCAAGAACCTCCATCTGCTCACTTTGGCGGGCCAGACGGCTCCCGCCATGGACTGGACCCCGCTGCCCGGATCCCCGGTCGGCGACCCCGCCCTTCTCGATCGTCCGTGCCTGCTTTTTTTCTGGGCGCACTGGTGTTCGGATGCGCGAACCCAGGCGCGCGCCATCGCCCGCGTCCGCCCGACGTTCGAAGGGGTCCTCTCCGTCGTCGCGCCCACTCGTCTCTTCGGCTACACCACCAAAGGGAACTTTGTGGACGAAACGGTCGAACTCGCGCATCTGGAGGAAATCCGGCAAGTGGATTACCCGGACCTTGCCACGTGCCCGATCCCCTTCGGAACGGAGAATTTTGACCGCTATGGCGCGAGCACGATCCCGACGCTGGTGGGTGTCCGGCCGGGAGGGTCGGTCGGCTTCTTTCACGCCGGCGTGCTCATGGAAGATGCCCTTCTGGAGCGGCTGCGGTCGCTGATCTGAGCAAGAGGCCGCCGCTCTCCGCAAGGTTGCGGACCGTTGCTAGGACCTGGGCAGATTCGCTGGGTCGTCGTAGACGAAATGCAGCGCTTTCTTGAGATCTTCCCACGCCTCCCGCTTGGCATCGGCGTTGTACGCTCGCAGCAGGTAGGAGGGATGATAGGTCACCATCACCGGGATATCCCGCCAGCGAAACCACTCCCCGCGCATCTTGCCAATGCGTTCCTTCGTGTTCAGCAGAGCCTGGGCCGCCGTCGCGCCCAGAACGCAGATCGCTTTGGGGTTGATCACGGCTAGCTGTCGGTAGAGGAACTGGCCGCAAATCTCCATCTCATCGGCTTCCGGCTTGCGGTTGTTGGGCGGCCGGCATTTCACGACGTTGCAGATATAGACGTCCTTGCGCCTGATCGGAATGCCTTCCCGCTCGGCCGTGCCCTCGATCATCTTGGTCAGTAGCTGCCCGGCGCGTCCCACGAAGGGCAGCCCGGAAAGGTCTTCTTCCTCTCCCGGGCCTTCCCCCACAAACACGAGCTTCGCGCTCTCATTGCCGGAGCCGAAGACGATCTTGTTTCGTCCCTGGCAAAGGCGGCAGCGTTTGCAATCGCCGATATCTTCGTGGATCCTGGCAAGGCTGTCTTCGTTGGGGTTCACGCCCAGCGCATCGTACATGGTTGGCATTGCGTTGATCGACAGAGAGCGAAATTGCACCGGGCCGGCTGCCGGAGGCGCACCGGGCGGGGCGACGGTCGAATCGGCCGGTGGAGCCGAAATCGCCGGTGGAGCCGAAATCGCCGGTGCTGGGCCGTCCACCGGGCGACGGGCACGGTCCTCCTCGCGGGGTGCCTCGGCGGTCATGCGCTCGCTGGCCTTCGCGGCCGCGTTCGCTGGGGAGACCTCCGGCAAATGCAGCGCGTGCAATCCCAGGTCCTGGTAAAACTCCAGCTCGCGGATCAGTTCTTCCCGTGTCATGCGGTCGCAGGGAGCGCCGTGCGCAAGCGCAGCGCCTCATCCAGAATCCGGTGAGCGATGGCCAGTTTCGGCGCGGCCGGCACGGAGATGGCATCGCCGTTCCGCGTTACCAGGGTGACGGCATTTTCATCCGAATCAAACCCCAGCCCTGGGTTGCCCACCAGGTTCCCCACCACCATATCGCAGTTCTTCATTTCCATTTTTCGCCGCGCTTCTCGGACAAGGTCCTGTGTCTCCGCGGCGAAGCCAATGAGCAACTGGTTCTTTGCACGCCGCGCTCCCACCTCGGCCAGAATGTCCGGTGTGGCGCTGAGTTCCAGGCGAAAAGTTCCCGGCGTCTTCTTTGCCTTGTGATCGGGAATTTTTTCGAGATGGTAATCGGCCACGGCCGCCGCCTTGATGACGATCGTCGCCTCGGGCAGCCGGTCGATCACGGCGTCCCGCATCTCTCTGGCCGTTCGCACCCGCGCCGTTTCCACCCCGGCCAGCGGGTTCAGGTTCACGGGCCCGCTCACCAGCATCACCCGCGCGCCTCTGGAGCGCGCTGCCTCGGCCAGGGCATAGCCCATCTTGCCGCTTGATCGGTTCGTGAGGTAGCGGACGGGGTCGAGCGGTTCCTGCGTGGGTCCCGCCGTAATCAGCAGGGTCTCCCCCGCCAGGTCGCGCCGCGCTTGAACGGCCTCTTCCACTTCGAGAGCGATCTCTTCCAACTCGGCCAGGCGTCCGGCGCCCACCATCCCGCACGCCAGCAGGCCCGTGCCCGGAGGGACAATCCGGTTGCCTCTTGCACGCAGCGTCTGGACGTTTGCCTGCGTGGCGGCATGCTCCCACATATTGGTATTCATCGCGGGGGCCAGCACCACCGGTCCGGCGAAGGCGAGATAGGTGGTGGTGAGGAAGTCCGGAGCCAGTCCGGCCGCAAACTTCCCTAGCAGATCGGCGGTGGCGGGCGTCACCAGCAGGAGGTCGTTTTCCTGGGCCACCCGGATATGCTCGATGGCGCTCGACAGGACTTCGTCGGATCCTCCAGCCGTGAAGAGATCCGTGATCACCTTCCGTCCGGTGAGCGCGGCGAACGTGAGCGGTTGGATAAATTGCTGCGCGGCAGCGGTGAGGATGGTTTCCACCTCATGCCCGCGTTCCATCAGGAGCCGGGCCAATTCGGCGGCTTTGTACGCGGCGATGCCGCCTCCAACTCCAAGCGCGATTTTCATGGCGCAAACTTCCTGGGGATGACTTAGGCGTCGAAGGGGTCTTGCAGGGGTGCGCGAGGGATGCCGCTCTCCTGTTTCCCCGCCCGGCTCCGGGCGGGCCCCGGTGCCGAGATCGTTAGGGAACCGCTGCGGGCCGGCTTCCGGCTAGGCTTCCGACATGGAGGCCAGTGCCTCCGAATCGAGAACTTCGTATTCCACCAGCCCGCGCCGCACTTCTTCCATGGCGATGGCGGTGGGCTTGCTGGTGGCGGAAAGCAGGTAAGGCCGGGCCCCCGCCTGCAACTGACGCGCTCGACGGGCCGCCACGGTAATGAAGCGGAAGCGGCTGCGTTCCGGGTCGTCCGGAATCGCGGCGGCCTGTGCTTTCGTAGCCCGAAATTGACGTGTGCTCATAGTGGGAACTGCCCTCGAATAGAAAAAGGCCAGCCGGGTAGACTAGCCCTAAGTTCTGATTATACATCACGATGGGGAGGCGCGTATTCTTGGCGCCCCCCCATCGCAAGTTCTTACGGTGCCGGGTTCGGATTCGTCGGAGCGTCCCCGCTGAGGATGATCCGCACGGTATCCACCGTGAAGGCGCCAAACGAATCGGTCACGGTGAGCTCGAAGATATACTCGCCCGGACCGCCGTTGAACGCGTTGATCGTCGGCGTCGGCGTCTCGGCATTGATGATCACCGCCTGCTTGTTCCCGATGGACCGCCACCGGTAGGTGAGCGGGTTGCTGTCGGGATCGAAAGATCCGGTGCCATCGAGCGTGATGAACTGCTGGTTCACCGTGCGATCCGGCCCGGCGTTCGCCACTGGCGGGCGGTTTGCCCCGGCGCCCCCGCCACCCGAGGTTCCGCCAATCTGCACCACAACCACGGCGCTTGCGTTGTTCACCGGGCCGTAGGCGATCAGCGTGTAGCTTACGCTGGTGGTCGGCGTCACCTGCATCTGGCCGGAGGGGTCCACCGTGCCGATCCCGGTGATCACCACCTGCTGCGCCCCCTGCGTTTCCCAGGAGAGCGTAATCGGCGTGCCCGGCTGGGCCGCGCCGGATGGCGATGCCTTGAAGTCCAGGATCTTCACGGGTGCGGTGACCGAAACCACGGTTTGGGCCGAGGCTTGGCCGTTTGCGTTCCGGGCCGTCAGCACATACGTCGTAGTTGCCGTTGGCGACACCGCGGAGGAGCCGGACCGGTTCACGACTCCGATACTGCTGATCGTCACCTCCGTGGCGTTCTCCACCTCCCAAAGCAGGTTCGATTGGCCGCCCGGCAGGATCTGCGATTCACTGGCCGTGAAGCGCAGGATGCGCGGCGCCGCCGCGTTGCCCACCGTTACCGTCACGGAGCTCTGCACCGTGGCCGTGCCGCGTGTTGCGGTCAGCACGTAGGTGGTGGTCTGCGTCGGGTTGACGGCGCGGCTGCCCGAACCCTCCACGCTGCCGACTCCCGTGATATTCACTGCGTCGGCCCCTTCCGTGATCCAGGAGAGCGTGGCGCTTTCACCGGCGGCGATATTCGTCGGCGACGCTTCAAACCGGGTGATGCGGAGCCCGCCGCCCGGCGTTCCGTTCCCCAACTGCTGCGTCGAAATGGTTGCCCGCGCCACGGCGGACGCACCCTGCTCGTCGCGCACGGTGAGCCGGAACACGTAGGTCTGGTTCAGCTCCGCCGTGAAGGTCGCGCGGCTCTGGGAAACTCCCGAGAGCGCCACCGTGGGTCCGGAGGTCTGCTCCCATTGATAGGTAATCTTGTCGCCATCCGGATCGTAGGAGGCGCTGCCATCCAGCGTGAACTGCCCGGCGGGCGCGCCGAAACGGTCTCCGCCAGCATCCGCGATGGGCGGAGTGTTGCCGCTTCGCACGTCGCGCGTCACGAGTTCATAGCGAACGCGCGGGATATCCACCGGCACCGGGCCGTTGGCGGAACCGTAATCCTTCGGCCGCACGAAGTTGCCAAGCTGCAGGCCCACCGCGAAACGGCCATAATTTCCTGCGTTGCCCACAAGAGACTCATTCACGCCGCCTTCCACCGTAAACGCGAAGAGCCGGTTGATCGGCTGCACGATACGGCCCATGCCGCCCATCTTGTCGTCTCCGTAGCGGCGGAACAGCTTGCCGAGATTGCCTTCAAGATACGCATCGCCCCAGAGAGCCACCTGGCCGGACATGCCGAACTGGTCCACCACCGCCAAATAGGTGTCGCGCCGAAGAACGTTGTTGACCTGAACGGAATCGAGAAGCCGGTCGCTAAGGAGCGCTTTTGTTCCGAAGATGCCCAGCCGTCCGCGGTTAAATACGTAATCCACCGTTCCGGACGCCTGGCCCAGCGTGGCGCCGCTCTTGTAATCGGAGAAATTCACATGCTTGAAGCTGGAGAACAGCCCCAACTGCAGCGGGCCGCCCCGCCCCACCAAGCCGAGATCGAACTGGCCTTCCTGCCGGTCTTTCCAGTAAAAATACTCGCCTTCGGATTGCAGGGCGAAGTGGCGGTTGTAGGCGTTGAAGTAGCGGGCGCGCGCGTTCAGCGTGATGTTGCCGTCCGGCGTGCGCGGACCAATATTGATGCCCATCAGCGTGAACTTGTTGGTGTTGTAACCGGGGTACTCGGCCCGGTCCGCGTCGCTCTCGGAGCGGAGCGCCGTGGCGGGCGTGAGCGGCGCGGCAGCGGTTGCGGAGCTGGCCGCCGCCGGGGCCGCGGCACTGGCCATCCGGTTTGCAAGGTCGTCCTGGTTGCTCTTCAACTGGCCGAGTTCGGCGCGGAGCTTGTCGTTCTCATTCTTCAGGCCGTTGAGGGCGCTCAGAATATCGTCAAGCTTGTCGAGCCGCTTCAGGATCTCGTTGCAGCACTCCTCCTGCTTCTTCATGAACTCTTGCAGGGCGCTGATGGAATCCCCAACGCCGCCCGCGGCGACGATATTCCCGTTGCCATCCCGCAGTGTCATCACTACGCGGCGGTTCATGAAGCGGCCCTCATCGGTGTTGTTGGACACCTTCGGAGCCGTCTTGCTGTGGCCGGTGGTCGTGATCTGGCTGGCGCTTGCGCCGTACTTCACCAGGAACTCTTTCACCGCGTTCGAGCGGCGCAGGGAAAGCCCTTCGTTATATTGGACCGATCCCTTGGAATCCGTGTGGCCCGTCAATTCCAGCCGGTAGCTGGGGTTCTGTTTCAGCAATTCCGCCAGCCGCAAGAGGCTGGGGTAGCCGTCGCTCAAAACGGAGGAATCGAACACGAAGTTCACTTCTTCCCAATCTCTCGGTGAGGCCTCGGTGGTGAGCCCCTGTCCGGCGAGCACCAGAACTCCCGCCAGAAGCAAGCCCATCAGCTTCCCGATCATGGGAATGCGTAACCGTTTCGATCTCATAGTGCCGGATCCCTTCGTTAATTTGTGTAAATCGGCGAATGCGCCCAAAAACTTAAGTGCGCCTTCGCGCGAAAGCCGCAAAACGGAAGACAAACAACTAAATTGGTCAGTTTCCATGATACTGCAATCTCTGGAACCGCTTGGGATCAAAAGCATTGTCCTGTTTCAGGAATTTACATTTGACCGCACCAATTGCTAAGGTGTAGACGGGATCCGGTCAGCAGGTAGCCGCTGTATGACCCAAGTCGTATAGAGGAAAGTCCGGTCTCCGCAGGGCAACGCGCCGGCTAACGGCCGGGGGCTGCGCTTCAAGGCGCAAGCTACGGCAAGTGCAACAGAAAGGATACCGCCATCCCCCTGTCGGCTTTGGCCGCTTCGGAGGATTGGTAAGGGTGAAATGGTGCGGTAAGAGCGCACCGCGAAGGGAGCAATTCCTTCGGCAGGGTAAACCCCGCGTGGAGCAAGGCCAAATAGGGGAGGATGAGGCGGCCCGCCTCGCTACCACTCCCGGGTAGGCTGCTGGAGCTTGTCAGCGATGGCAAGCCAAGAGGAATGGCTACCGCCCGCCGCCTTCGGGCCGGCGGGAGACAGAAACCGGCTTATCGCTTGCCGGGTCCCCTCATTCTATCTCCTTCATAACAGAAGGGTTGCCTCATTCCATCGCATTTGCTAAGGTGAAAGATTGGACGAAACGAGATAGGTTTCGGGTTCCTCCCGCCGGATATCTCCGCTCCGCTTCCATTGCAAATCAATTCCAATATCTCGAGGTCCTCCGATGTCCGGGCATAGCAAATGGTCCACGATCAAGCACAAGAAGGCCGCGGCTGATTCCAAGCGCGGCAAAATCTTCACCCGACTCATCAAAGAAATCACGATCGCCGCCCGCTCCGGAGGCGATCCCGATTCGAACGCCCGCTTGCGCACCGCCATCGCGGCCGCCAAGGCGGTCAGCATGCCCGCCGAAAATATCAAGCGCGCCATTTTGCGCGGCACTGGCGAACTCGAGGGCGGCGAAATCGACGAAATCACCTTTGAGGGCTACACTCCGGGTGGCGCCGCGGTGATGGTTGAAGTGGCCACCGACAACCGGAACCGCACCGTCAGCGAGATCCGGCACATGTTTTCAAAAAACGGCGGCAACCTGGGCGAAGTGGGCAGCGTCGCCTGGATGTTTGACCGCCGCAGCCAGGTGTTCGTGAACGCCTCCCTCATTGGCGAAGACGATCTCATGGAACTGGTGCTCGAAGCCGGAGCGGAAGACGTGCGGGCCGACGGCGAATCCTACGAGGTTCTCTCCCCCGTGGATTGCCACGCCGCGGTAACGGAGGCGCTCGAGAAGGCCGGTATTGCCACCGAGAGCGGCCAGATCGCCATGATCCCCAAGAACACAATTGAGCTTGCGGGCAAGGATGCGTTGGCCACCATGAAGATGATGGACCTGCTTGAGGATCACGACGACGTCCAGAACGTCTATTCGAACTTCGATATCGACGACGCCGAAATGGAACGGCTAGACTCCTGATTCTGGCCCCTCCTAGGGGGCGGACAAGGCATTCATGCGAATTCTGGGAGTCGATTGCGGCTCAATCCGCACGGGCGTTGGCGTTATCGAGAGCGACGGCAGAGCGCACTCTCTTGTCTATAACGGAACCATTCAGACCAAGCCGTCCCAGCCGTTTGAAGCGCGTCTGAAGGCGATCTATGAAGGTTTGATCCGCGTGATTGAGACCCACCGCCCCGCTTCCGCGGCCGTCGAAGACATTTTCAGCCACGCCAACGCCCAGAGCGCTCTCAAGCTGGCGCACGTCCGCGGTGTGGCGATGCTCGCGATCGCCCAGTCCGGGATTCCCTGTAACGAATACAGCCCCAATGCCATCAAGTTGAGTGTGGTAGGGTATGGCAAAGCACAGAAGAACCAGGTGCAGCAGATGGTGCAAACCCTGCTGAACCTGCCCGAAGCTCCGGAGTCGGAAGACGCCGCCGACGCTTTGGCCGCCGCCATCTGCTGCGCCGCGCATCACGATTTTCAGCAACATTTCCGCAAACCATGAAATTTCCGCTTGCCGTTGGGTTGCTTCTCGCGCTCGTTTCCATGGCCGCGGCCCAAAAGGCCGAAGACCGCATCGTCTTTCGGAAGGTGTTTGCCGGCAGCAACCCGGAATACCAGGAAATCGCCGTGGATCGAACGGGTGCCGCACTCTACAAGGAGGCCAAGGACGATCCTAACCCCGTGGGGTTCAAAGTGGCCGCGCCCATCGCCGCTGAGATCTTCGAGCTCGCCGATTCCCTTGGCCATTTCAATCGCAAGATCGAATCGGATCTTCCCATCGCGCGCATGGGGGAGAAGACGCTTCAGTTCGAAGGAGCCACCCCCGGTTCGCAGACCTATAACTATTCGGTCGACCCTTCGGTTCAGAAGCTGCAGGAATACTTCGAGAAGATGGGCGAAAGCCAGCGCCTGTTTATCAAGCTCGAATACACGGTCCGCTTCGATCGCCTTGGAATTTACGATGCGCTGACGTTGATGGACCAGGCGCGCGCGCGGGAGCGCCTGATCGGCACCGAGCACTTTCTTCCGCTGCTTGACCGGATCGTCAAGAACAAGCGCTTCATGAACATCGCCCGCGACCGGGCCGATACCCTGGCGCGCTACATCCGCGAAAGCAACGCCATCCCCGCGCCATAGCAATTCCGCCGCATCATGAAGCACTTGTTCACCCTCGCCGCCCTCCTGCTCCTGGCGCTGCCGCTTTGGCCGCAGGACGAGCCCGCTTCCTCCGATTCCACCGCCGCCAGCGAGGAGAGCGCCGCACCGGCCGACCTCGAAGAGCAGGCGCTTCGGGCGGGCGTTCGCGACGCCAACGGGAGCCAGGTGGATATTATTCGCGCGCTCGAAAAGCATCTCGCGCAGTTCCCGGAGAGCAAGCGCCGTGAAGAAATCGAATATGTTCTGCTGAAGTCCGCCATGGAACTGGAGGACGACGCCCGAATCGCCAAGTATGGAGTGCTCTTTCTCGACACCGGAGCGAACGACACCGCGGTGATGGACCGCGTGATTCCGCTGCTGCTGCGCGACCCTTCGGAGCGGATGGCGAAGCGTGTGCTGGGCTACGCCAAGCGCTACGAGATTGCGGCGCAGGCCATTGAGGAAAATCGTCCCGAAGCCACCGGCCTTCTCTATTCCTGGAAGTTGAAGCGCGACCGGGCCTTTTCCCGTGCTTTTGTGTTTCAGGCCCGTGCCGAAGGGAACCTCGGCAATTTCGCGGAGGCGCTGAAGCTGGCGCGGCGCAGCTACGAGATTGACCCCTCCGCCGAAGCCGCGCGCGAATGTGGCCGCTGGCTCGCCAAGCTCGGCCAAGCCGAGGAGGCGCTCGCGAGTTACGCCGATGCGTTTTCCATCGAGGACCCCCGCAACGATGCCGCCCACCGCGAGGAGGATCTGCGCCGCCTTCGTGAACTTTACACCGCGAAGTATGGGGCGGAGCGGGGGCTCGGCGACCTCATCCTCGCCGCGCATGACCGCACCCGCGCGGCCCTCTCGGCGAAGCGCGCCGAACTCGCCGCCCTTGCCCCCAACGCCACCGCCACCAAACCCGCCGAGTTCGTTCTTGCCGCTCTTGAGGGAGAACCGCTATCGCTTGCCTCCCTGCGCGGCAAGGTGGTGGTTCTCGATTTCTGGGCCACCTGGTGCGGCCCCTGCCGGATGCAGCATCCCCTCTATGAAGAAGTGAAGCGCCGCTTTGAGCACAATCCCGACGTCCGCTTTCTCTCGATCAACACCGACGAAGACCGCGAAGCGGTGGAGCCGTTCGTGGAGGAGAACAAGTGGCCGCGGCAGGTCTATTTCGAAGACGGGCTGGCCGGCGCACTGCGCATTGCGTCCATTCCGACGACGCTTGTCCTAGGCAAAGATGGGGCCATCTTCAGCCGGATGAACGGGTTCGTTCCAGAGACCTTCGTCGAGCAGCTTGCGGGTCGTGTCAAGGACGCCCTTAGTGAAGGAAGCCGTGCCGGCACCGCGCCCGATAGCGCTGCCGCCGCGAGCGCTCCGCCGGGCTCCCCAACGCCGGTCTCCGCCGAAGGTGCCGTTGCGCTTCGTTCCGGTCCGTAACCGTCTTGTGGGGATGTGCAAGCGGCAGAGGAAATCCTGCCGCTTGGTTCCCGTGGCCATGCTGGGAGAGTTCGATGCCATTGCCGTTGTTGCGACCGATCCTTGCCCGATTTCGCAATATCTTTGTCGCGACGCTGCTTGGCATTGTCCTGATTGTCGTCGTACTGATGATCTCTTTGAAAGAGCCGGCCGCCGCGCCCGTGGGGCCGGCTTCCGAGGCCATCGCGAACGGGCAGGATCCACAATTCGCCGACGCCGCGCCCGATGCGACCGCAGTCCCCAGAATCGCCTTTTCCACGGAAGAACTTCTCGGAACGGCCGACGCCGCCACGGCCCACTCGCTGGTTTTCAGTCTCCAATCAGGCGGGCCGCCCGCGCTGCTCGTGTGGTCTTCCGCGGGGATACAGGTCTATGCGAACGGCTTCTCGCCGGTCGCCGTGCCCGCCCTCGCGGGGTTCAAGAATGTGCGCGACGTGAGCGCCGCGGATTTCAATAACGACGGCTCGGTCGATCTTTGCGTAATCGACGCACACGGAGCCACGCTGCTGGCCAACCGCAATGGCCGCTTTGAGCCTCTCGGGTCTGGTTTCCGTTTCAAGGGCCGCTTCGTTCAGGCTCTGTGGCTCGACGAAGACCATGACGGCAGCCTCGACCTGATCCTCCTGGGCGCGCGGCCCCTTGCACTCCACAACCGGGGCGCGGCTGGATTTGCTCCGCGGCCCAAAGCGATTCCGTTTGTTGCCGGAACCGCGCTCGCGGGCGTCGTCCTCCGCCGCTTGTCGGACCAGAAGGCCGTGGATTTCGTCGTGAGCGATCGGGATCGCGCCGGAGTGCTCTATCGAGACCGTCTCGATGGAACGTACACTGCCCAGCGCTTCTCCGAACTGCCAGCCGGGGCGCACCAGCTCCGTGCCGACGACTTCACCGGCGACGGCGCGCTGGATCTTGCTTTCCTTGCGGGAGGCAACGCCGTACTGCTTGAGAACCTCGGTTCCACCTGGAGAATCCGCAAGAGCGTGCCCGCGGAAGGCGTGTTTCTGTTTGCCGATTTCGCCAACCTGGCCGTGCGGGATTGGCTGGCCGGTGGCGTGCTGCTCGCCGGCGATGACGCCAACTTTTCGCAATCGCGGGAGATGGCGACCGCATCCGCCACATCCGCCCTCGTGGCCGCCGATTTCAACCTGGACGGCAAACTCGATTTCGCGGGTGTCACTCGCGATGGCGCGATCCTCCGCTGCCTCAACCAGACCGATACGCTGAACCGCTGGCTGCGCATCTCGCTTCGGAATGGGGACGCCGCGAAGACGATACGCGGAACCGTCGTGAAGGTGACGTCGGGCGCGCGCTCACAGCAGTTCGTTTACGAAGCGAGCCCTCTGCATATCGGCGTGCGTTCCAGCCTGACCGTGGATGCCGTCCAGCTTACGTGGCCCGATGGCACCGTTCAGACAGAGACGAATCTGGATACGAACCGGGCGTACGTTTTTGAGGAAGCGCCGCCGCTATCCAGTTCCGGCGGAACTCCGGCGTCACCGTCCGGCGCGTCCGCCGCCTCCTCGCAACACTGAAACACGCTCCAGAGCCAGGCAGCGCGAGTTTGGCCGCGCAACGGCTTTCTTTGGCGTCACGCCATTCCCGCAGGCGGTTCAAGCGCCGCCCAGTTGCACTCCGGGGTCCATTTCGCCAGAGCGGCCAGCCACTCCTGCCGGCGTGCCCGCAGGGCCGAGAGGCGGGAGAAGTGCGCGGCATCTTTGGCCAGATTGCGCGTCTCGCTCCGGTCTGTTCTTAGGTCGAACAACTCCTCAAACCGGGGATTTTCCTCGGGATACTCGGTGTACTTCCACTCGGTGGTCCGCACCCCCTCGGTCTTGGGAATCCACTCGTGTTCGAACAGGTGTGCGTAGAAAAAGTCGCTCCGCCACGGCACACGTCGGCCTCTCAGCAAGGGTTGCAGCGCTCTTCCCTGCATGGAAGCCGGGGCCGCCACTCCGGCGTATTCGAGCAGGGTCGGCGCAATATCGATGTTCAGCGCCATCGGCTCCACCGCCTGCCCCCGCTCCGTCCGCGGCGCGCGAGGGTCGTAGATCACGAGCGGCACTCGAATCGATTCCTCATGCATGAACCACTTTCCGGCCAGGCCGTGTTCGGCCAGATAGAACCCGTTGTCTCCCGCATACACGATCACCGTATTTTCGGCCAGCCCGCGCCGCGCAAGCGCTTCCCGCAAGCGGCCCACCTGCTCGTCGATGCCCGTAATCAGCCGGTAGTAGTTTTTCACGGAGCGCTGGTAGAGTTCCGGCGTTGAGAAGCGTACCGCCCATCGCCGCCGCGCTTCGGAGCCTTGCACGCTCAGGGGCAGTTGGGAGATGTATTGAGGCGCCGCCGTTTCCGGCATCGGGATTTCCGCGTCGCGATACAGCGAAGAATACCGGGAGTCTGGCAGAAATTGCAGCGGGTCCTGATCCTGCACGTGAGGCGCTTTGAAACTCACGGAGAGATGGAACGGCTCTCCCGGCTTGCACCCCTCGATGAACTCCACCATCTGGTCTCCCATCCGGTCGGTCAGGTGCCTGCCCTTGTGGCCGGGCTGGGGGAAATAGTCTCCCTGCCCTTGGAAACCGCGAAAGTAGTCAAACGCCTGCTCCGGCATCTTTCCGCCGTCGATTCCCCACTTGCCCACGAACCCGTTCCGGTAGCCTGCCTGCTTGAGCAGGGCCGGATAGCTGCGCGAGAAAAGCTCTGGAGCGAAGGAATCCTTGAATCCCCAGATGCGGTGCGCATGCGCGTGAAGTCCCGTGAAGATGCTGGCCCGGCTGGTGACGCAGATCGCCGTGGTGACGAACATATTGTGAAAGCGCGTCCCCGCCAGCGCCAGCCCGTCGATCTGGGGCGTTCGGAGGATTCGGTTACCCATGCAGCCGAGCGCATCCCAGCGATGATCGTCCCCCAGCAGGAAGACCAGATTCGGCCGCTCCCCCCCTTGCGCGCGCGCTTGGCGACCTCGCGGGAATCCAACCGCGGCGGCTGCTCCTGCCGCGAGGAATTGGCGCCGAGATACGGGTGGCATGGGAATTACTGTATCGCACCGGTATTCTTGCATTGCATTCGCGAGCCGCGCTCGTATCGTGAATTCGGAAGGCCGGAACGGGGACACAAAATACGAGACACTGGCAGTTAGAGTGCCCAATCGGTTGAGTTTGGCCAATATCTCATGGACGCCGCTTCCTTAGTCGCTCCCATCCTGGCGATTGTTTCCCTCGCAATCTTTGTTGCGCTACTCACGCGGTTTGTCCGCAGCCGCCGTGCGCTGGCGCGGCTCGAGGAAGAGGCACGCTCCGTGCGGGAGGAAGCCGCGAGACTGCGGGAGGAGCAGGCTTCGCTCCAGCGGGAGATGGCCGCGTCTCGGTCGGAACTGGAACGGCTTCGCGTGGAACTCTCCATCGCTGGATCCACCATGGCCGCGCGCGAAGAAGAGCTCGACGACACCCGCATGCGCGCCCGCCAGGCTGGCGTCACCAAGAGCTTGTTCGTTGCCAACATGAGCCACGAACTCCGCACGCCGCTCAACGGCATTCTCGGCCTCACGGGAAACCTGCTCGATTCCCCGCTCACGGAGAAGCAGCGCAGTGAGGTGGAACTCATCCAGGTGGCGGGCGAAGACCTCGTGCGCATCGTCAACGACGTTCTCGATCTTTCCAAACTGGAAGCCGGGAAGCTCTCTCTTGAGAAGGTGCCGTTCGACCTGCGCGAACTGCTGGAGGGCGCATTTTCGTTGCTCTATCCGCAAGCCGAGAGGAAGGGCCTCGCCTACGGGCTCAGCTACTCCCACCGCATGCCGGGCAGGTTCGTCGGGGACCCCTTCCGCCTGCGTCAGGTGATCCTGAACCTGCTCTCGAATGCCATCAAGTTCACCCAGGCAGGGTCCGTTCACCTCGAAGCCCAGGAAGGAGAATCGCGCGGAGGCACGCTCTGGATGCGGCTGATCGTTGAGGATACCGGCATCGGCATCGAACCCGAGAACCTCCGGATGATCTTCAACGAATTTCAGCAAGGCGACCTTTCCACCACCAGAAAGTACGGAGGCACGGGCCTCGGGCTCTCCCTCTCCAAGCGCCTCATCGGTCTGATGGCGGGGGAGATCGACGTGGAATCCAACCCTGGAAAGGGTTCACGCTTCGTCGTTCAGGTTCCTCTCGTCCCCATCCGCTACACCGAAGAACCGGAGTCCGGGGGGCCGGGTGCCGTTTCTCTCGATGGTCTCCGGGTTCTGGTCCATGACCGCCATTGCAACCAGATTCGCGTCTTATTGCGGATGCTCGAAGTCTTGCCGGGAATTGCGGTGGAGCGCTTCTCCACCGCCGAAGAAGCCGTCGAGCGCATGTTCCATCCGCCAGCCCCGTCCGACTCCATTGACGCCGTCTTTTCCACGGAAGGAAGCAGCACCTTCAGCCCGTGGATAGCCCAGCGTGCCCTGCGGCTGAACGACCCTGGATCGCCGCTCCATATCATTCTCAGCGAGAGCGCCGGAACGCCCGCGATCGCCCGGCACAAGGAGGGGGCTGCCGCTGTGCTGCGCGCCCCCCTGCTGCCCTCCACGCTGCTTCCGCTGCTCTATCAGTTGCGTCACATCCCCGTAGGGCCGCTCTTTGAATCCGCCGGCCTCACCGCACTGGATGTCTACCGGGACCCTGTCGACAAGGACGGGGAGATGCTTCCCACCCTCATCGCCCACGAGAACCCCGTGGAACTTCGTCTGCTCGAAGTGATGCTCCAGAAGCTGGGCCGCTCGTTCGTCTCCGCGCACAACAACGAGGAGCTTCTCCCGCTACTGAACGCCAAGGTTTGGCACGCACTCCTGATTCACGGCCGGATCGTGGAAGAAACTTCCGCGAACTCGCTTTTCGAACAGCTCGGCGCGCCAAACCCAATCCCTCGCCTTGCCGTGGTGGGCGAAGTGGACGATGCGGTCCGCCAGCAGTTGTCCGAGCGCTGCGCCGCCATCGCGCACTTCCAAGCCACCCCCCGGCTCTCTCAACTCCGCGACTTTCTTCGCGCTTAGGGCGGCAATCGAACGATGGACCCGATGACAAAAGAGCAGCGCTCCCGCAACATGGCGGCGATCCGCTCCACGGGAAACCGGACCACGGAGGTTGCGCTGCGCTACCGGCTGGTCCAGGCCGGCATCCGCGGATGGCGCATCAATCCGAAGGATGTGGAAGGCAAGCCGGACTTCGTTTTCGACGAGATCGGCCTTGCGGTATTCGTCGATGGCTGTTTCTGGCACGGCTGTCCGAAGTGCTACAGACTCCCAAAGCACAGCCGCCCGTATTGGCGGGGAAAACTGGAACGGAACACGGCCAGGGACAAGCGGGTGAGCGCCCGGCTGCGCCGCCAAGGCTGGTCTGTCCTTCGAATTTGGGAGCATACGCTGAAGAAGAATCCGGCATCCGCCATCGCCCGGATCGCGCGGAAAATCCGCGAGCTATGACGCCCGTGTTTCTTGCTCTGAACCTTCTTCCGCGCCTGGCGATCCCGATCTGCCAAGATGGGGGCATGCTTGGTCGATGGAAGCTTGGTTGCCGCGCCGCCTGCATGATCGCCGCTTGTGCGGTTGTGCTTTCCGCGCAAACGCCGGGCGAGGCAGCTTATCGGCAGCGCGTGCGCGAGGTGCTTCGCGTGCCTGGGCTGGCCGCGTTCTGGGATTTCGTTCTGCGAGAGCCGGCGGAAGCTCGCAGATTCGCAGCGCATACCGCTTCCGGCACCCCGGCCTTTCCGCTGGATGCGGAGAACTACGTACGCAGCTATTGGGATGAGGGCAGGGAGGCCAGCTATGCGGACTTTCCGCTCCTCGGCAGAGGGCCTTTCGGCCAGGCCGTGCAGTTCCGCCACGAAGCCGACGCGAATTTCCGGCCCGTCCTGCTCGCCCCCCGCCGCGCCATCCACGATACCGGCCTCGATGTCAAAGGGCCCGGCGCATCCGTTTCCATGGCCGTCTGGATGATCCGCCAGGGCGGAGACCATGCCATCGCGGGGATCTGGCATGAGGGGACCGACCTCCTCGTCGATGGCAAACCGGCCGCGAACGTCCAGGCTGGCCGTCGGCAGTACGCTCTCTTTGCCGGCCTCGCCGCCAATAAGGGTGCCGCGGCGGTCCATGTTTCGGAGAACGGCGGCCGTTCTTTCGGAGATATCTATGCCCGCAACCTCGCCACCACGCGCCGCGCGATCCCAACCGTTGCGCCCGATGCGCCCGCGGAGGCGCTCGACGCCGCCTGGAGCGTGGCCGGTTTCGTCTTCGACAATCGAAAGAACACCGTCACCGCCTACCTCGATGGAGAGGCGGAAGAGTACTGGATTGAGGAACCGCAAAAGCACCCCTTCTTTCGCTGGCCCGCCCACGCCTGGCTGCAGGCAAAGCTCCACCGCCTGCCGGGCGTGCAGGAAGGCGAAGTGGCGGACTTCCCTTCGGACCAGTTCTACGAGCCCCCAGAAGACCGCGCCCATCGGCGGCGCAGGGTTTCCGCCTCCGCGGACTCGCGCGTTTGGGAACTCAGCTATGAATTCACGAAAG
The DNA here is from genome assembly GCA_039812845.1 of Bryobacterales bacterium. Taxonomy (GTDB): domain Bacteria; phylum Acidobacteriota; class Terriglobia; order Bryobacterales; family Bryobacteraceae; genus JACTMJ01. Next base: position 2,166 of record JBDIBK010000018.1, on the reverse strand, counting down.
TGCGGCTCACCGAGCGCCGCATGCCGGATGGGAAATGGCAGCCGTCCCACTGGGAACTGCTTGCGCTTCGCGTGAACCCCTTCTGGTTTGGACACGATCTCTATAGCCCAAAGTCGGCCGACGAGGGCGGACCCTTCACCATCGGCCGCGTGATTCACAGCGGGCGGAGCGTTGGCACGCTGCAATGGATCGGCGGCGTGGCCGTCTTCCATCGCGCCCTCACTTCGAAGGAGATGCGCCGTCTTGCCCGCATTGGAAGGAGAGGAAAGGCCCCAGATAGTCCGTTTCTGCTGCTCCGAGCTCCGGAGGATTAGGCGGGGCCGCTCCTGGATGTGCCGATACCGGTGCCAGAAGGAGCGAGGGTGATGTTGGTTGTGTCCACAGTGTCCACGGGCGATGAGGCTTCCGCGGTGGGATTGGCCGGGTGGATGCTTTGCAGGACGGAATGGAACTCGGAATCCATCGCTTCGATCTCGGAGAGCATCTGACGATAGGCAAGGTCCATGAGATGGTCCGCGGCGTCCACGGTGTCCACACTGTCCGCGGGGTCTGGCGTGTTTGTGGCGTCCGCCGTGTCCATAGTGTCCACGATGTCCATGCTGTCCATAGGGTCCATGATGTTGGTGGTGTCCATCGTGTCCACGGTGTCCACACCGTCATCGGGGATAGGACTGGGGAGCCAGCGATCGCCTTTGCGGTTGAGTATGGCGAGGGCGGCGCGGAGGCGGAGGCTTGCGGGGAGCTGTTCGTCGCGCATGACGGAATCCACCAGCGAGCGGGCGTAGGCTTCCGCATCGTGGAATTCTTCGGCGACCTGGGTGCGGTAGGCGCTGCGGGCGCGGTCGGCCTCAACGCGGAATTCGGGATGGCGATTGCATGCCTTGTAGAACGCGGCGGAGGAATAGCCGACGTGGCGCATGGCGGCGGCGACGGACGCGCCCTGCGCGAGAAGGTCCAGGACGGTTTCCCGCCAGGACGCGGGTTCCGGCGCGGAATGGTGCTCCGGGTGATCCGGAGGCGTGGTTTCGGACTCGGGGAATGCGGTTGCCGTTGACACGATGAAAACTCCTTTGGCTGGGATCGATTCGGACAGGCGGACTAGGGCCTATCCAAGAGGAGCATAGCGGCGGCGAGGGGCGCATTCCGGGGTGTCGTGAGCGAAGCGATTGATTCGAGGCGGGATATAAATCGGAAAGTGCGGAACCGGGCGGGGTTGGCAGGAACGGAATGCACGGCTCTCCGGTTGCGGTGACGAGGGCGGTACGTTGGCGTCACGCCGGCAAATGGGCCGCCAGGACATGGTCTCGCTGGCGATTGGCTGCATTGTTGAAGGGCTAGCGCGGCTTCAGGAGATACGGCTGGGCGGCCCGCGAAAGTTGACCGGCGGGCGGCATAGCGGGAAGAATGGGAAGCAGTTGATCGCGGAAGCGGAAGAAACTTGCCATGAATCAGACACCGCCAGATAGCCCGACGAACTGGGACAACGCGCCGCTCAGCGCGCTGATGGACCACATTGTCGAAACGCACCATGCCTTCTGCCGGCGGGAATTGCCGCGGCTCGATGCACTCCTTAAGGCGGCGGTGGAGAAGCATGGGAGGCGTCACCCGGAGCTGAGGCATATTCACGGGCTCTTCTCCAAAGTGAGCAGAGATCTCCACATGCACCTTCTCAAGGAAGAAGAGACACTGTTTCCCTATGTCGCCCAACTGGAAGAGAGCGTGCGGCAGAATCTTCCCGTTTCCTGGCCGCGGTTCGGCTCCTTGGAGAGCCCCGTGCGCCTGCTGGTGGAGGATCACGATCAGACGGACGAGGAACTCAAGCTGATCCGCCGTCTGAGCAACAATTTCACGCCCCCTTCTGGCATGGCGGAGGAGGATGCGGAATGCGCGGTTCTATTTGACGCGCTCAAGGCATTTGACCGCGACATGCAGGAACACATCCGCGCGGAGAACGACCTTCTGTTTCCACGCGCGGTGGCCCTGGAGGAAGCCGCTTGCGCCGGGGAAAAGCCCGCGGCGCTCTGATCGCCACACGCGGGCCTATTTCATGATCGCCAGGGTTGCGATCACTCCCGGGTTGTATCGTCGTCCTCGGGCATCAACCCGGCGCATTGCGTAACGGTGGCACGCGCCGGGCCGCTTCCCGCTTGAGCACGCGGGCCACTA
>JBDIBK010000017.1:0-41308 GCA_039812845.1 Bryobacterales bacterium | reverse complement strand
TGTGGGAGAGTAGGAAGTCGCCCAATTAACATCGAAGCCAGCAGGCGAACAAAAGGCCCGCCCCGGAATACAATCCCCGGGGCGGGCCTTTTTGCGTCTGGGGGATGGGAATCTTCCCAACTGTTGCTGCTAAAAGATTTCGCTTGTCGTAGCACCAAAGCGCGTCGGGAATGCTTATCTGGATTGCCGAGTACGTTCAATGCGCCGTGAGACAACCGTGAACTCGGAAGATTTTACAATCACGAGTGCTGCTGCAGCGAGACTTTATCTCTTGAAACGAAGAAGACATCCCATCCCAGCTTCGAAATGACTGGCTTGATTCGATACAGAAGTCGTCGATACTCATCCAGATCTGGGAATGCGATTCCGACCCGATCATCGGCGTTTCGATCTTCGCTGTCCATCCACGCTGCTTTGTACAGAGCTTTGCCAACCCGGTTGAGAATCTGCGCGGAACTAAAGGGCCTCCCGAAATTGCGTGTTCCGGGTTTCGAACTGGTGCTACCCTTCACTTCAATCAGCAATCTGCCGGCTTGTCCAGAACGTCTTGCAATGATGTCGATGCCCTGTTCATCTGTAGTGCGTTGCTGCAAGATTGCATAGCCAGCGTTTTCAAGGTGTTTGCATAAGATCTGCACGATCGAGTTCTCATCAAGCATTTCTCAAAGTCTCCGAATCTGCTTTGCCATCCTATCAAGATTCACGCGAGGGCTCCGGCTCAGCAGGAATCCGATGTTCCAATGTTCGACTGCGGAAGTACGGTTGAGGGCACCCGAGGATGTTCTCTGTTTCCTGCAGTGGTTGCCCGAAAGTACGGATCCCGAGGGAGCGGCTATCGATGACGCCTGCGGGAAAGGGCCGGTCAATTCCTTCTGGAAGCGGCTTCCGGCGGGAACAAAGCGGCCCGCGCCGGTTGGGTGGGCGCGGGCCTTGGATTCTGGTGAGGGACTTTCGCGTCTTAGAAGTTGTAGGAGAGGGAGACCCAGACGCGGCGGGGTTCCTGGAGGTTGTTGTAGTCGCTGGCGTAGTTCGTTACGCCGCTCGAAAGATAGGGGCGGTAGGTGAGGAAGTTCGTGTTGAAGAGGTTGTAGACCGTTGCGTTCAAGATGATGCGGTCAGTGAGTTCATAGGCGGCACCCAGGTGAGCGAGGCCGTAGCCCTTGAAGGGGCCGAGCTGGTTGCCTGCCGCGATTGCCGTTACGCTGGTGCCGCGGGTGCGGCTGGAGCGGGCTTCGGCGCGGACCCAGGTGCTCAGTTTTGAGGTGGTCCGGTGGCGAAGCGTGGCGTTGTACATGTGCTTTGGGGTATTCACGAGGGGCTGTCCCATCGCAGCGCCGCTGCGCTGCTCGCTTTCCGTGAACGTGTAGTTGTGGCGCAGGTTGAAGCGGAACGGGAGAGATGCCTGCATGGAGGCTTCGACACCGCGGGTGACGGCTTCATCCACGTTGATCTGCTGGCCGAAAAGATCGACATTCGGCCAGAAGCCGAAATCCACGCAACCGGGGCGATTCGGGGAACCGGCGAAGCTGCAATTCTCGAGGCCGGGTCCGGTGGCGATCTTGTCGTTGAAGCTGTTGTGGAAGAGGGTGAACCCGAGGCTGACCGCGTTCAGGTTGAAAATCGCTCCGGCTTCGGTGCTGGTGCTGGTTTCGGGCTTGAGGCCGGGGCTGCCGATGAGGGGAAGCGTACCCTGCCGGCCGAAGCCGACAATCCCGGTGGCGAGCTGGTTCAATTGAGGCGTTTTGAACCCGCGGCTCACCCCGCCCTTGAGGGTGACGAGGCTGGTGGGTGAGTAGACCAGGTAGGCGCGGGGGCTGGTATTGCCTCCAAACTTGTTGTGGTTGTCGTAGCGGAAGCCGAGCGTGAGGGCGAGCGTGCGGGCGAGACGCCATTCGTCTTCGGCGAAGATCGCGGCCTGGCGATGATCGTAGGGCGCGGGTGCGACGGCATCCACCATGTTCGCGTCCCACCACTGGCCGCCCACGGAGAGGGTGTGCGTGAGACCGACGGCCGCCACCAGCTTCGAATCCAGGACATTATTCGTGTTCTCCAGTGTGCGAGCGTCGCCCGGCTGGCGGCCGGGCGTGCCGGGCGGGATGGTGCGGCCCTTGGTCTCCGTGGTGTTGCGGGCAAAGCTCGAATCGAGCTGGCCGAAGCGGAAACGGGCGACGTGGGAGAGCAGATACTGGTGGCGATTGAAACGGAGGCGGTCCTGGTAGCCGCCCTGGACGCCGACGGTGCCGAGCTGCCGGTTATCGTTGTTGTACCGCTGGAACATCGAATCGTAGTCGAAGTAGATCTCGTTGTTCGCGTTGAGCATGTAGTTGAGACGGGTGCCGACGTCCTGGATATCGGACTGCGTGGGGCTGAGGCCAAAAGAGGTGATGGGGACGGCCTGGCCGTTGACGTTCTCATACTTGAGCGAGGCGGCTTCGCGGCGGAAGGCGCTGCCGCGCAGGGCGAGACCGAGGCGGTTTTCGATGACGGGGCCAGCCAGATAGACGCTGCCCTTGCCAGTGTCGCCGTAATCGCGATCCATTTGCAGGGTGCCATCGACGGTGAGGGAGCCGCTCCAGCGTTCGCCCACGCGGCGGGTAATGACATTGACGACACCGCCCATGGCGTCGGATCCGTAAAGCGTGGACATAGGGCCGCGCACCACTTCGATTCGATCGATGGCGCCGACGGGAGGCATGAAGCTGGTGGATGTTTCGCCAAACCCGTTGGGAGTGACATTGCCGGCCGCGTTCTGCCGTTTGCCGTCGATCAGCACAAGGGTGTAATCGCTTGGCATGCCGCGCATGCTGATGGAGACGCCGCCGGTCTTGCCGGCATCCCCGGAGACGTCAACGCCTTCCACGTCGGAGAGAGCCTGGGCGAGATCGGAGACGCGCCGCGTTTCGAGTTCCTGCGCGGAAACGATGGAGACGCTGGCGGGGGCTTCGCGGACAAGCTGTTCGAAACCGCCCGCGGTAACCGTGACCGAATCGGCGGCGGGGGCGAGATTCAGAGTGATGTCACGCTTGATCTCGGCCGCAGCGCTCAAGGAAACGGGTTCCGTGTGCGGCGCGAACCCCGGCTTATGAATGGTGAGGACGTAGGAGCCGGGTGCCAACTCGACGAGGAAGCGGCCATCGAGCGGCGTCTCGATCGATTTCTGCACGTTTCCGCAGCCGACGGTGACGACCGCCGCGGAGATCGCGGCCGAACTCGTGTCCATGACGAGCCCAGCGACCTTGGCCGGAGCGCCGGATATGGGGCCGGAGCAAGCGGTGGATTGCTGGGCGGGCGCGTCCGCGGACAGGCACAGCGGGATCAATACCCCAGCGAAGGTGTGAACGAGGCCACGCCGGCAGAAAGCGCCGGGGCGGTAGCGACAGGCATTCGATTTAGCATTTGTGGATGAACAAGTCATACAAGATCTCCAACGTGGAGTGGCAGCATTCGAGAGGCGGCATCACGTACAATATAAGATCAAATCAGTCCGATATATAGAGTTGCCGTATCGCGAAAAAGCCCCATGTTCGGTTTCCTTTGGCAATTGACAGTGTCTTGCAAAGCAGGGAGGCAGCCACCTGTTTCAGTCCTTTCGATGGATCTCGTTTCCCACCTCATTCGGTCGGAAATGTGCCATCGCTATGACTGAGGGAAGCTGAACTGGAAGCCCCTCTGCAAGTATTCAGATGCCACTGAGTGGCATCTTTCAATATAGGAGCATCAAAAGATGGCTGTCAATGGGATCTCGCACGATTTTGGTCTGAGATCGAAAATGGGTTGCGAGCCGGTGGAGGAGGGGGCTTGCACCGCTTTGGAGTCTAGCTTCGGAAGAGGCCGTGTTGCGGATCAGCGAGGCAGCCCGGCGGCGGGAGCCTTGCAACTACTGGAAGCCGGTCAGCAAGGCGAGATCCGTTTCGGTGCGCCGTTCCTGCACACACAACAGGGTTTGCTTCCCGGACGAAATCGAGCAGCGCCCGTTGACGATCGGCAGATTCCCGAGGCGCAATACCTGCTTCGATGCTCCGCTCTGCAAGTCATAGCGCTTGAGCCAATAGGTCCAGTCTGAAGTGCGGCTGCCCTCGCGAAACAGATAATAGATAGCACCGGGCATGACCGTCCAGTTTCGGGAGTTCTCCCATTGCAGATCCGGGATCACGAGGGTTTCCGTACCACCATCGGAGGGGACGCTCCACAACCCTGGCACGGAGCGGCGGCTGTAGTAGAGGATTTTCCCATCCAGGGATACTTCGGCCTCGGATCCGCCATTCCGAGTGATCTGGCGTGCGGCACCCCCCTCGGCAGGGATCTTCCAGATCTGCTGAGTGCCGGAGCGGTCCGACGCGAAATAGATGGAGCGCCCGTCGGAGGACCAGGCCGGGCGCGTGTTCTGCCCAGGGCCGGTCGTGAGCGCTCTCGGTTTCCCTCCCTTTGCATCCACAACAAAAGCGTCGTAAACACCGAAATTACTGGTTGCGCGGAAGTCGAAGGCGATGAAACGGCCGTCGGGAGACCACCGGGGACTGCCGGAATAGCCGCCTTCATTGGTAAGGGGGATGGCGTTCTTCCCGTCGGCGTCGGCAACCCAGATTTTGTTGCGGTCCGGCGCACCTGCGGAGAAAGCGACTCTGCTTCCGTCGGGAGAGAACTCCGGGTTGCTCGCGTCCTGAGAGAAACTCTCAACACCAGCGGGTTCCACGGCAGTTTCCTGGTGGGTGCCCAGGGCGGTCCGAAGCGGAATGCGGACAATCTCCTCGCGCAGTGGCCATCGCACGTAGGCGAGAGCGTCTGTCTTCGCGGAAATCGCGGGGAGCACGGCGGCTTCTCGCACTTGGGGGACGCGCTCGATCGAGCCGCTTTCGACCGCAATGCGCCAGAGCGCCGGTTCGCCGGAGCGTTCCGAGGAGAAAATGAGGCTCTTTCCGTCACTCGACCAGGCGACGCCCCGGACGCGGCAGCGGTCGCTCGTGAGACGCCGCGGGCTTCCTCCGCTCAGGGAGAGCAGATAGAGATCCGCATCCGATTCACTCTCGCTGCGGATGAATGCGAGCCGCTGCCCATCGGGAGAGAACGCGGGAGCGCCGTCACCCCGGATGCCGGGGGGAGGCCAAGTGAGCGCTTCGCCGCGCCACGCGCTCACGAGAAGCACGAATATACTGTATGGCGCGTCCGGGCTGCTCTTGTCTACATAGGCGATCTCGCGCGCATCCGGCGACCAGGATAAGGCCGCGAGGTCCGGCGTGACCGCGCGAGCGGATGCGATGGAGAACCGAACATCCGGCCCAACATTCAGCCCAAATCCCGCAGTTTCCGTCACGTCCCGCCGGCTGGAATCGGCGATGTGGAGATAGGCGCTATCCCCGGCGCGCCGATAAAAGGCGATGCGCCCGCCATCGGGAGAAAAGGCGGGGGCAAAGGCGTTGCCGGCGATCCGGGTGACGCGGGACCGGGCTCTGGAGAGGATATCGAGCAGATAGACGTCCAACTTTCTGCCTTCTCCGCCGTCCCATGCGAAAGCGAGTTGGCTGCCGTTCGGTGACCAAGACGGAGTGGTTTCCGCACCAGGAAAATCCGTGAGCGCCTGGGGTTGAGAGGCGTCCCTAGGAATGGAGCGGCTGTTCAAGATCCACACCAAGGCCACCACCGCAGGGACTAAGGCGGCGATTGCCAGAGCGAGCACCTGTCTTCCCCGTGCAGAAGAGGTTCTGGCGAACGAGGCTGGCGGCACCGGCTCGATTTCGGCCGGCGGGGGTGTGGACGCCTCTCTCTCGACCCTTTCGACGGGCGCGACAAAGCGATAGCCGCGGCGCGGCAGCGTTTCTACATAGCGGGCTTCTCCGGCGGTGTCGCACAGCGTGGTGCGCAGCCGGTTCACGGCCGTGCTCAGAGAATGGTCCGAATCCGACGGAGGACCTTCCGGCCAGAGCCACTGGTGCAGTTCCTCTCGCGAGACGACGTCACCGGCGCGGCGGAGGAGAAGCATCAGGACCTGGAACGGCTGGCTCGGGAGATGAAGGCGGACCCCGCTCTTACGGAGTTCTTCCGTTTCCGGATCAACCTCGAAGCTCCCGAAGCGCAACAGGGCGCAGGGAGCGCGGAGAGAGGCCGTCCTCCCGCTGCCGGATTCAGGGGATGAGGTCGTCGCCATCCTTGCTCTATCGCTCCGTCGGAGTGATTATAACACCGGGTTGCCAGATGGGATTCACCGCACAAAATATCGTGCATTCAAGACATGTCAGCGGCGGTGACGCACCGAAGTAAGCGTTTTAGTATCAATGAAGTAGCTCGTGATATCCAAGTGATGGGGAATTGATTTGACTCCCATGGCCGAGGCTCATAGCATTGCCCAAGGAGATTTCCCGTGTCTCGCGGTGCATCCGCTCCGTTGGCCGGGAACTGCCTACTCTCGAAAGGGGACTGCCGATGAAAGTCCGGCTCTATCTGGTTTTCGGTCTGGCGATTGTGCTGGCCTTATCAATCCTTCCTGCGCTCGATGCACAGACAAGCACCGGGACGGTGTCTGGCACGGTGATGGATCCGGCGGAGGGAATCATCCCGAATGCCAATGTCGCGATCACGAATACATTGACCGGGAGCAGCCGCCGCGCACCCACGAGTTCCGCCGGATTGTTCGTCTTCAACAGTCTTCCGGTGGGGAACTACCAGTTGACGGTGGAGGTTCCGGGTTTCAAGACCTACCACGCGGAAGGGATCCGGCTGGATGTAAGCGACCGTCTGCACCTGATCGTCAAGATGGAAGTGGGGCAGACCACGCAGAGCATCACGGTGCAAAGTGAGGCGGGCGACTTGCAGACGGAGAGCGCGGATCTTTCCAATCTTGTCGCGCCGGTTCAGATCCAGAACCTTCCACTCAATGGGCGCGTGTATTCGCAGGTGCTGGACTTGTTCCCCGGCATCTCGCCGGAAGGCGGCCGCCTGAGCGGTGGGACGGGCTTGAGCGCCGATACTGGCGTCTCCATCAACGGCGGTCAATCGAACTCCAACGTCTGGATGGTGGACGGCGTTTCCAACATGGGTCTCGGCTCGAACAACGGAAACGCGGTAACGCCCTCGGCGGATTCGATCGAGGAGTTTCGGGTGCTTCGCGGCAACTACAGCGCCGAATACGGCGGCGGCACGGGCGGCATCGTGAATGTCGTCACCAAGGCAGGCACGCAGCAGTTCCACGGGTCCGCGTTCGAGTTCATGCGAAACGACAAGCTGGATGCGGCCGATTTCTTCCTGAATTCCACCGGCGGCACGAAAAGCAAGCTGCGGCAGCACGATTTCGGCGTCACCGTGGGTGGGCCGTTCTGGATTCCGGGAGCGTACAACCGGGGCCGGACGAAGGACTTTTTCTTCTTTTCCTACGAAGGCCGGCGGGAGAGCCGCGGCGTCGTCCAGACGGGCACGGTCCCCACGGCCCGGCAGCGTATGGGCATCCTGGACCCCACCTGCTCGATGACGACAGGGCCGTGCACGCCACAGGCCTTTGACCCGATGGAGCAACTGGTGGACGGACCTAACGTGCCACAGAGCATGATCGACCCGAACTCCACCGCGATGCTTGCACGCTATCCTCTGCCCAATGCGGACTTCACGGTCCACGGGTTTAACTGGATCGACAGCCCTAACAACTATGTCGTTCACAACCAGGAGTTGGGGCGGTGGGATCACAATTTCACGGACAACACCCGCCTGATGTTCCGCTACGTGCAGGAAGACCAAGCCGCAACCAACTACCAGGGTGCGTGGACCGACGACCAGTTTCCCTCCGTGAACAGCGATCTCTATTTCGCCAGCAAGAATCTGGTTACAAATCTGACCAATATCCTTAGCCCGCGGTTGCTGAATGTCGCTCAGTTCGGCTACAACGCGAGGCCGTTCGGTCTGGTGGACGGCAAGACCTCTGATCCGAAGCTGCTTTCCAGGGATGGCTATACCTATACCGAACTGTTTCCGGAGACCAGCGGTTCCTGGCCGCGAAACCGGGGATTCGACGGGTTCGACAGCCTCAAGCACCGGTCGAACTACCGGAACGACATGGAGATCTTTCAGGTTCGGGACAACGTTTCCTATACAACGGGGGCGCACAACTTCAAGGCGGGCTTTGACTGGAGCTCCGGAAGGCTCAGTGAACCGGCGAACGGTTCAGGCGATTTCACGGCCGGCTATTTCAAGTTCCGCTCCATGTACGCAATGCTTCTTGGGAATGTCCGTTCTTATCAGGAGGAGCAGACGAAGAACGTGGTTCCGAGCCGGCTGAACGATCTTGGCATCTATGTAGCCGATACGTGGAAGGTAAGCTCCAATCTTACTCTCGATATCGGCCTGCGGTGGCAATACCTTGGACCGGCCCGTTCGGCGAAGGATAATATCTCGAACTTCTACCCGGGTCTCTACGACCGCTCGCGCTGCTCCGTCTCCGCCTTCGACGACGACGGACTGGTCGATCCCGAACTGTGCGACACGCTGAACGGCATCGTCACGCCCGGTTCGCCGCAAGCGACCGGACCCGCATTGGTGGAGCGCCACTTCCAGGATTGGGAGCCTCGATTCGGGATCGCCTGGATGCCGCTTTCGAATCGCCGACTGGTGATCCGCACCGGCGCGGGCATCTTTCACGGGCGCGACGCTGGTTCGCTGACGAGCGCCCTGGGCCTGCCGCCACCCTTCAACCGCACGGTCGAACTGACCAGCCTCTCGTTTGCCGCACTTTCGCCGGGCAAGCTTTCACCGTTCAACCCGGAGACGCCGCAGGCCCCGACGTTCCTGCAGGTGCTTGACCCGGTATACAAGACGCCAACCAGCTACCAATACAGTTTCGGCGCGCAGTACGAACTGGCTCCACGCTCAACCATCGATCTGAGCTATGTGGGGAGCCGCCAGATTCACCAGGGCCGCAACCGCGACATCAATCAGGTTCCGGCGCAGTACCGGAAGGAAGTGTTCGAGGGGGAGGTGAATCCGGATCTGGTGCGGCCCTATCTCGGATACTCGAATATCTACGTGAACGAGCGCGTGGGCTCCACGCGCTACAACTCGCTCCAAGGCATGTTTAGCCACCGGATGGGGAGAGGGCTGACGTTCCAAGCGGCCTACGCGTGGTCAACCACAATTTCCACGGTTGCCAATCGCGATTCGGAGGCCATCGATTCGGCTGTCTATGATGCGTACAATCCCTCTCTTGAAAAGGGGTTTGCCTCGGCCGATCAGCGCCACTCGCTCACGATGAACTATAACTGGGAGCTGCCGTTCTTCAACAGCGCAAGCGGCCTCACCCGCTCCGTGCTGGGCGGCTGGCAGCTCTCGGGCGTCACGGCACTCCGCAGCGGAATGCCCGCGAGCGTATGCGGGGAAGGGGGCTATGCCGGATTGTTCGGTGCCGAATGCGAGCGAACGGACCTGATCGGAGACCCGAACCTGCCGAGAGGGCAGCGCACGCTGCTTCGCTACTTCAACACGGACGCCTTCGTGCTGCAGGAGCCTGGCACCATCGGCAATGCCGCCAAGGGGGTGGTGCGCATGCCGGGCGTGAGCAACTGGGATATCTCGGCGTTCAAGGAGTTTCGCCTGCCCTGGTTCAACTCCCGTCCGTCCGGGGAAGAAGCCCTTCTGCAATTCCGCGCGGATTTCTTCAACGCCTTCAACCACACGCAGTTCTGCGGTGTGAACACGAACTTCGTGCCCCGTTCGGATACGGCCGGATCCGCGGCGGACCCGGACTCGGGCTTCGGAGCCGTGGACTGTGCGCGGTCTCCGCGCGAGGTGCAGTTGGGCTTGCGGCTGGTGTGGTGACCGGGATGCGCAGGCTTTCGGTTGTTTTCGCCGTAGTGTTGGCGGCCTGGGCGAGCGGATGGACCGCGGGGGGAGCGCCTGCTTCCCCTCCGCGAAATCCGCTCGTCCGGGTGGTTAGCATCAGCCAGGACCGGTTGGACCGCGGCGCGCCCGCGCTGTTGGAGGAGACGCTGGAGCGGATGGAGCAGGCAATGTCGTTCCGGCCCGACATTGTCTGCTTGCCGGAACACTTTGCCGATCAAGCGCCCGAGGGGGTTCCCGGCGGAACCGTCACCGAGCGAATCCGGGGATGGGCGCGGAAGCATGCTGTGTACGTCCTCTTCGGGCTGGCGAGGAAAGACGCGGGCAGGGTGTACAATTCGGCCGTCCTGGTTGGGCGTGGCGGCGAGATTATCGGCATCTATGACAAAATCCACCCCACGGAGGAGGAGATTGCGGCCGGCACCACGCCCGGCGACCCGAACGCACCCGTGTTCGACACCGAATTCGGGCGCATCGGGATCCAGATCTGCTTTGATGTGAATTGGTGGGACACTTGGGCTCTGCTGAAGAAGAAGGGTGCCAGACTCATCTTCTTTCCTTCCGCGTATCCAGCCGCGCGCCAGGCTTCCGCCCTGGCTCTGAAGAACCAGGTCTTCGTGGTGAGTTCCCCGCAATCGGGTGCTGGCAGAATCTATGATGTCACCGGCAATGTGATGTCGGAATCGGGCAAATACCAGAGGTGGACCGGAGCGGTGCTGCCGCTGGGCAGCCGCGTTTTTGAGATCGACTTTCACCTTGCGAAGATGCGCGAGATCCAGCGCAAGTACGGGCAACGGGTGCGAATCGATTGGGGCCACGACGACGATTGGGCGACGCTTTCCTCCCTCGACCCGGAACTCACGGTTGACGACCTGATTCGCGAGTACGATCTGTTGCCGCTGGACGACTATCGTGTGCGCAGCACCGGGGAGATTGAACGGGCCCGGGAGAAAGCTCGGCTGGACCACTAGCGTTCATCCGATACTCGCTCCGTGAAGCGAGCCCGTGGCTCTCCGCGCTTGAGCGGAACGGTTGTGGATCAGCCGATACCGAGCGCCAGGAGGCCGAGGAAGTAGACCATTGCCGGGATGATAGCCAGGGCCATCAGGTCGAGAGCGAACCCGGCGCGGAACATGCGGGGGATGGTGATCCAGCCGCTGGAGAACACGATCGCATTGGGCGGGGTGGCTACCGGAAGCATGAAGGCGAAGGAGGCGATGATGGTGGCGGGGATCATCAGTAAGTAAGGATGCACGCCGAGCTGAACGCTGGCTTCGGCGAGAATCGGTGCGAGCATCAGGACGGTGGCGACGTTGGAGGTGACTTCCGTAATCGAAACAGCCAGCAGGCAGCCGGCCGGCAGAAGGATCCAGAGGGGGAACCCGCGGAGGGCTCCGAAGCCGGAACCGATCCAGGCGGCGAGGCCGGAAGTCTCGAGGCCCTGCGCGAGGGCGAATCCGCCGCCGAAGAGAAAGACGACTCCCCAGGGGATTCCTTTCTGGATGGTGGGCCAATCAATCAGGACGCGCGCATTGGGAGAGGGGGAAGGTGAATCCGGGGCCTGGCCACGACGGGCCGTTTTCGTGGGCAGCACGCAGAGGAGAATGGCCAGGGCCATGGCGACGGTGGCGTCTTGGATAAATGTGGGATAGGGCGTGAACGAACTCCAGCCGGGAATGACGAAGGCACCCAGGCGGATATCCTCGCGGAAGATCCAGAGGAGGGCGGTGGCGCAGGCGACCACGAGCACCCTCTTCTCTTCCGGCTTGACGGGGCCGAGGGCGGCGAGTTCGTCGTCGATGATGGAGGTGCTCGTCAGGAAGCGGATGCGGGAGACGGGGAAATCGCCGCCGAAACGGCAAAGGTAGAACCAGGCAAGCGGGAGGAAGACCACGACGAGCGGCACGCCGATCACCGCCCATTCGAGGAAGGAAATCGGCTTGAGATCCGGGAAGCGCTGGCTGGCAAAACCGAGGAAGGCGACGTTCGTGGGCGTGCCGATGATGGTGCCCACTCCGCCGATGCTGGCGGCATAGGCGACACCCAGCAGCAGGACGGAGCCGAAGTTTTCCCGGATCTTCGCGGGAGCATCCTCGGCGCGGATGCCCTCGACGGTGGCCGCAATGGCGAGCTGGTTCACGACGGCAATGGAGACGGGAAGAAGCATCATCGTGACGGCGGTGTTGGACATCCACAGAGAGAGTGCGCCAGTGGTAGCCATGAAGCCGAGCACGATGCGGTCCGGCTTGGTGCCCACACGGCGGATAGTGAGGAGAGCGATGCGCCGGTGCAAGTCCCAGCGCTCCATGGCCAGTGCGATGATGAAGCCGCCAATGTAAAGAAATACCAGGTGATTGGCGTAGTTGAGCGTGACATCCTGGCTCTTCATGATGCCGAGCATCGGGAAGAGGGCGATGGGAAGCAGGGACGTTACGGCAATGTGCGTGGCCTCCGTGAGCCACCAAACCGCCATTAACACGCCCACGGCGGCCATGCGCATTCCGACGGGGGAGAGGCCTTCCGGAGCGGGCAGAACCAGAAGAAGCAGGAAAAGGAAAAGTCCGGCGAAGAAGCCGAACGACTCTCTGCTGAAGCCGTTGATGGACATACAAGGGGCTGAGGGTAAGGCTACGCAACCGGCGGGAGATCTGTCAATTCGTCAACCGGAAAAGTCGGGCCAGCCAACTCTCATGACGAGACGCCGCAATCCCGGTTGGCTCCGCGTATCGGATGTTCGGAGGCGCGGAGCGGGGCGGCGCTAGTGGAAACTCTGGATGGCCGCGGCTTCGTCGTCGAAGACTTCGAAGACCGTGTACAGCTTCGTGATCTGGAGGAGATCCCGCACGCGTTTGGTGAGCTTGAGGAGTTTGAGCTGCCCGCCGGCATCCTGGATGTTCGTATAGCCGGAAACGAGTTCACCAATGCCGCTGCTGTCGATGTAGTTAACCTCCTCGAGGTTCAGCAGGACCTTGGGCTGTTTCGTTGCGGCGCAATCGCGAAGGGATTCTCGCAGGATGCTGGAGCCTTCTCCAAGCGTGATGCGCCCGGAGACGTCCAGCACAAAGACCTCTCCAACACGCCGGGTTGTCACCGCAACGCTCATATCCCTTCCTCCTGAATCACTCTGGTCATCCGGATTCCTCTGGCCGTCCGTGCCCCTTCTCCGGCGTTGGTTCCGACCGGCCGCCGACCGAAAAACGGCGGGTCAGGCGGGCTTGCCTGAAGAACTACCCGGCTGTATTTCCACCCGGCAGATTCTTAATCATGTGAATTTGGGTGCCTCCACCGGGGCGGGGCGAGACGGCATAGCCATCCATGAAAGCACGAATGAGCATGATGCCACGGCCGGACTGGGCCAGGACATTCTCCTCCGCGTTCGGGTCCGGCAGCGCTTCCGGGTTGAAGCCGCCGCCCTCATCGCCGATGGTGATGGCAATGGCTTCGGGATTCGCATGGACGCGAAAATAGACTCTCTTGTTCCGGTTGTAACGGTTGCCATGGACGACGGCGTTCACCATCGCTTCGCGGATGGCGATCCCCACGCGATGGAGTTCGTCTTCCGGAATCCCGCATTGCGCTGCAATCTCCAGAGCTTTCTCCTCGGCAAAATCCACGCTTTCCAGATTGGAAGCGAGTTCGAGGTTGAGATCGGGGCTGGCTTGTCCGGAGCGTTCCGTCATGCTGATTGCGGGCCGGGTGGCCTTTGGACATTCTATCTTGAATGGGGGGGTGGCTGCCGGAATGAGGCTCGAAGCGCGGGCAACCGGGGCACGGGGCTGAAGCGGAGCGGGAAAGGAGAGGGGCCTGAAGCGATTGCCGCGGGCCCCCGACTGAGAAATGCGATTAATCGGCCGTATCGGATTCGGTTTGCGCGATCATTTCGACTTCGAGTGAAATTTCCACCTTATCGCCCACCAGAAGACCGCCGGTTTCCAGCAGCGAGTTCCACGTCATGCCAAAGTCCTTGCGGCTAATTACGGTGCGGGCGGAGGCGGCGCGCCGGAAGACGCCCCAGGGGTCTTTGATCTCACCGGTGGGGCCTTCGACGTCGAGAACGACCTGCTTGGTGACGTCCCGAATGGTGAGGTTTCCCGTCACTTTCAGCCGGTCTTCCCCCGCGGGCTCCACCTTCGTGGAGACGAAGGTCATCGTGGGGAATTTTTCCGTGTCGAAGAAATCGGCGCTCTTGAGATGGTTGTCGCGGCCTTCGTCGCGGGTAGTGATCGATGCGACGCCGATGACGGCTTCCAGCTTCGATGCGGCGAGATCCGCGGGATCGTACCGAATGACGCCTTGAACGTCGGCGAATTCTCCTCTCACCTTGCTGATGCCGAGGTGGGCCACGGCAAAGGTGGCGCTGGAGTGCGCGGCGTCGATCTTGTACTGGGTAGCAGTTGCAATCATGATGTCTCCTCCTGAATGAACGTCAGTTACTGACATAGAAAATTTCGAAGTTACAACGGAGATTCTCCGTCGTGGACGATCCCGCGCGCGGATGCCGCGGGAATGCCGAGATGAATGCTTTGCCGCACGGCCGCCAGCAGGTGAACCAGTTGGCCGAGGGCGGACTCTTCCATGCCCTTGAAACTCAATACGGTGCTGGAACGGAGCGGCCCGTCAAGGCGGGCCAGCAATTGCAGACCTTCCGGCGCAATGCGGGCATGCACTACACGCCGGTCAATCCTGCATCTCTCCCGGATTACCCAGTGCTTGGACTCCATCCGGTCCAGGAGCCGCGTGATTCCGGGTGCGGACTCGATCATCCGGTCCCCAATGGATAACGTCGGCAGCCCCGCCTCGCCCGCGCCACGCAGGATGCGAAGCACGTTGTATTGCTGCATGGTGATGCCGTAGGGTGCCAAGAGATCGCCGATGGAGGTTCGAACCAGGTCCGCCGTTCGCAGTATAGAGAGGATCGCCTCCTCGCGTACGGATGGGAACGGCGTGGTTTGCTGAATTTCCGCTTGCAGACCGGATGGAACCGCTTTCATATTTATAGATTACACTACAATCATTGTCATGTCAACTATTGATCTACAAATTGTTGTGTGTGTGGGGAACTTGGCTGCGGGGGAAAATGGAAACCGGTCGCCGCGAGAGGCCGCGGGTTGTTCCGCAGCTTCTAGTGGCGACCGGCGTTGTGGAAGTTTCCGTTTGGATTGAAAAGCTTAGCCGGCGGCGATGTGCGGGACGTCGCCGTAGACGATATCCACCATCTTTCCGCCTTGGGCCAGGGACTGGCGGCCCGCTTCGACGACCAGTTCGTTGAAAGCGCTGTTGGCCGGGGTGGCAAGAATGCCCTTCGCATCAATCTCACGCAGCCTCGTAACGCGCGCGGCCAAACTCTTCGCGCGATCCGCGGGGTCCGCCAGAGCCTCCACCTGACGGCAGGCGTCTACGAGGTGTGCGACGGAACGGTAACCGTAACCAACCGGTTGCAGCGTCTTCCCCCCGGTATCGAGGTACTGGAAGTAGTCCGTGCTGGGCTCGTGGTAGGTGGTGGCGCCGGGGCTTGAAGGGGTATCGATATAGGCGTAGCGCATGCCACGGTATTGGTCGTCGTGGGAGAGGAAGGCACCGCGATCTTTCGGGGTATCCCCGAAATAGAGCGTGAGGCCCTGGGTGTTGGAACCGGGTGCGGCGTCGGGGAAGCTGAGTGAATTCTGCACGTTCAGGCAGGCACCGTTTTCCCATAGAACCCGGGCATCGGTCCAAAGATACCCCTCGACGCCATTGGGGAACTTGTCCTTGATGCCGTAAAGGCTGACGGCGGTTGGCAGCAGGCCCGTGATGAAGTGGACGAGATCGACATAGTGGCAGCCGATGTAGGTAAATGCGTCGGTGTTCTCCGACTTGAACCAATTCTGGAAATTGGAGTGGCGGTAATACCACTTCTCCATGAGGTTGGCCGTGCCGAGCCGCAACTCACCGAACATGCCGGCGCGGTAGCGGCGGCGGGCGATGAGGCTGCGGTCGTCAAAGCGCTTATGGTATTCCACTCCCACGAAGAGGCCGCGGGCCGTGGCTTCCCGTTCCACCTGGACGGCTTGCTCGTGGTGCAGCACCAGCGGCTTGACGCAAATCACGTGGAGATCCCCGGCAAGCGCCGCCATCACGGTTTGAAAGTGCAGTTGATCCGGCACGGCGACGACGGCGATGCTGCCGGGCTTCAGGGAGCGGATCACATCCTCGTACAGCGACGGGTGCATCGCCTCCGGATCGGCATCCAGGCTGGGCCAAGCGCGGAACGCAGATTCGGGAAACGCGCGGCGGATGGTTTCCGAGGCGGCAAGTTCCCGCAACGCGCGGCCTTGCAAGGCGACGATGTTGATCTCGCCGACAATGCCTTCGATCTGAAGCTGGTAGAACGAGGGGAGGATCTGATCGTGCGTGATCATCCCCCCGCCGACGATGACGACATCCGGCGCGCTCATTAAGCGGACACCTCGCTGACGGCGTTCGCGCGCCGCTCGGCCAGGACCGCGGTGAAGGCCTCTTCGAAAACGCCGCAGGATTCCTTCATGGCCTCTTCCGTAATGGAGAGGGGCGGGCAGATCTTGACGGTGCCGCCGCCGAAGCCCACCGGGTTGAACATCAGAAGCCCCCGCTCCGCACACGCGCGGACCACTTCCCACGCGAGATCGGCGTCCGGTTCCTTGGTGCCGGGCTTCACGCAGGCGACGCCCGCCACCAGGCCGCGGCCATCGACGGTGCCGATCTCCGGCGTGCGCGCGGCGAAGGACCGGAGGCAGTTATGCAACAACTCGCCCATCTTGCGGGAGTTTTCGACCAGGCCCTCGCCGAGGATAACGTCGACCGAAGCAAGGGCGGCGGCGCAGCAGACCGGATTGCCGGAGTGCGTGGAACTCATGCTGCCGGGAGGGTGCAGGTCCATCAATTCCGGACGTCCGGCGACGGCGGAAATCGGCAGAGAACTGGAGATGCCCTTGCCCCAGGTGACAAGATCCGGCACGAAGCCTTCGTACTGTTCGAAGCCCCAAAGCGTGCCCGTGCGGCCGAAGCCCGCCTGCACTTCGTCGGAAACCACGAGAATGTCATGCTCTTTGCACCAGGCGCTCAGGCGGCGGATGTAATCATCCGGCGGGAATGCGGCGCTGCCGCCCTGGTAAAGCTCAAAAACGACGCCGCAGATGCGGTCCGGGGTAATGCCCTGGCGGGCGATCTCGGAAAGGAACAAATCGAACGAGGTATCTTCCGTGCGGTAGCCGTCGGGGAAGGGAACCTGGACAAAGCCGGGGTCGAAATTGACGATCCAATCCTTCAGAGACGGAATGCCGCCAATCTGCTGGCTGCCGAGCGTGCGGCCATGGAAAGCCTTATCGAAAGAAACAACGACATTCTTCTTCTCGCCCCCCACCTTGACGCCGTGCGTGCGGCAGAGTTTGATGGCGCACTCGACCGCTTCCGAACCCGTGGTGAGGAGGAAGATCTTGCGGAGCTTCTCCGGCACGAGAGAACTGAGGCGCTCCACAAGCTTGGCGCGGGCCACGCTGGGGAAGGCGTAGGTGGTGAGCAGTTGCTTCTCAGCGGCTTCGCGGATGGCGCGGACGATGGCGGGGTGGCCATGCCCGGCGTTGGTGATGAGAACGCCCGAGGACCAATCGATCCAGCAGTTTCCGTAAGCGTCAAAAACCTGGAAGCCAACCGCGCGATCCCACAGGACCGGGGGCTGGCCCTGCATCGCCACCGGCTCATGCTCAGCCAGGCTCTCCAGCACTGGAATCGATTCCGGGACAGGGAAAGACGTAACGATCCGGCGCAGGGACGTCTCAACCGGGGGAATCTCCCGGGGGATAAGGGGATATACTTTAGCCACGACCCTATTGTCTGAAACACAGCCGGGAGACGCAACCCAAGCAGCCGGAACCCTCGCGGGCGGCGCGCGGGGATCGCCGTCGCCGGCCGGCACGCAGGCTCATTCGATGGCGGCGACGGTTTGCCGGTCAAGCTCCACGGCGTCCATGAGGTCGTCGTAAAAGTTCGGCAGCGCGGCGAGGACGCGGCTCCAGTTGGGAATGAGCGGGTTGCCCAGGGGATCGCTATTGAAACTCTCGGCGGCGTCGCGGAGGCTCTGGGCAAAGATGGAAACGGCGTACTCTTCCGCATGCCGGTCGAAGATGAGCCCGTTGAGCATGGCGTCGGCGTAATAGCGGGCAATGGTGTCTTCCGCCATGCGGACGTAGCGAATCTGAAGACTGCGGAAATGGTCGTTGGTGAACACGACGCCTTCCCCGGCCAGGGTGCGGAAGAGGGAGTTCGCGATGTCCGTCGTCATGCGGCGGAGGCCCTTGGTGGGGTCGTCGTCCCCCAATTCCTGGTGCTTGTGGTCGTAATTATCGGCGAGATCCACCTGGCAGATGCGGGCGGGGGCGCAGTTGCGAAAGACCTCGGCGAGGACGCCCACTTCGAGCCCCCAGTCGCTGGGGATGCGGTTCACCAGGGCGAGATCGGCGCGCATGGCGAATTCCCCCGAGAGCGGATAGCGAAAGCTGTCGATGAAGCGAAGGAAGGGCGTGCCGACCGCCATGCTCTCCATCGAGCGGATGAGCGGGGTCATGAAAAGGCGCGTGACGCGGCCGTGCATCCGGTCACTGACGCGGGCGTAGAAGCCTTTGCAGAATTCAAAACCGAGGTTCGAATTCACGATGGGGTAGCAGAGCCGGGCGACGAACTCGCGGTTGTAGTTGCGGATATCGCAATCGTGAAGCGCGATGACATCGCAATCTCCCCGTGCCAGCAGGTAGCCGTAAGCAAGCCAGCAACTGCGGCCCTTGCCATCCTGCCCGGCCGAGAGACTGACGTCCTCGAAGCGGTCGAAGAGGCTCTGGACACGGTCCCCGTTGATCCACAGAAAGTGGACCGGATACGGGAAATCCTTGAAAAACGACCGGGCGTGCCGGAACTGTTCCAGAGTGGCGCGTCCCAGGGCGACAACGATCTGGCTGATGAAGCGGACGTGGCGCAACTCGTCGACGATGAGCTGCATGGCGGGCGACTCAAACTCCGTGTAGAGCGCCGGGAGCACCAGCCCCACGCGGGATTCTTCCGCGAACGCGAGCATGTCGGTCTCGAGCCGGTCATACACACCGGGGCGGAGCCGGTGCAGCGTCGTGACCTTGCCGGTTTGATGGAAGTCAGCCATCGTGTTCTCTCCTTTCGAGCGGCGAAGGGCCGGAATCGCTTCAGATCGGAAACGAGGAACCGGGGGCATCCGGATAGGGACGTTCTCCCCATCCGAAAACGGAACCTGCGTGGCGGAGCGCGGAACAGATCACGCCAACAATATAAACCGAGAAGCAAGATCCAACGGGCGGATCAGGATTGCGTTTTCTTAAGCCTGACATGAATGGCTTGGCTGAATCAAACCCATTCGAGGCAATTGCGCTCCTACGCGGGGGCAGTTTCCAGGCCGGCTTCCCGGCGCACACCCAGGCCGCATTCGGCATGCACGGCTTTCGCCGCCTTCTCCACTCCGTCGCGCCGGACGACGATGGCAATGGTAAGCTCGCTGGCGCCCTGAGAGATGGCGATGATGTTTACCATTTCGCGGGAGATGGCGGTGAAAATGCGCCCGGCGAGGCCGGGAGTGCCTTTCATTCCTTCGCCGACGATCGCGAGGAGCCCGACGTCGTCGTTGATGTCGAGCGGGCGAATATAGCCGTGATTGAGTTCCAGGCTGAGTGCGGTTTCAATGCTTCGCGTTGCGTCCGCGAGCTCGTCCCGGCGGACGAGCAGGCAGAAGCTCTGGCGGTAACTCGAGCTGGAGAAGGCGAGCACTTCGGCATTGACGCGGGCGACGGCATCGAGGCAGCGGGCCATCACGGCATTGGGATTCACGGAGGCGCTGGCGGGGTCCACGCTGATGAGCACCACGTTCTTCGAGGAGGTCACCGCGCGGGCGCCATCGCCGTTCTGGGTGCGGTTGACGATGCGGGTTCCAGGGAATGCGGGGTTGAACGTGTTCTTGCTCCAGAGCGGGATGTTACGCTCGGCAATCGGAAGCAGCGTGCGCGGGTGCAGGATCTTAGCGCCGTTATACGCGAGTTCGGCCGCCTCGCTGTATGTAATTTCGGGAAGCACCACGGCATCGGGAACGACACGGGGGTCGGCCGACATGATGCCGTCGACATCGGTCCAGATCCAGACTTCGGAGGCGTCGAGCCCGGCGGCGAGAATGGTGGCGGTGAAATCGGATCCGCCGCGGCCGAGGGTGGTGATGTGCCCATCCTCCGTGGCACCGCAGAAACCGGTCACCACCGGGAAAATCTTGCCGGTGAGCAGAGGGAGAAGGCCTTCCTTGGCGCGGAACGCCGTGAGTTCCATGCGGGGAGTGGCGTTGCCGTGAATCGGATCCGTGACGATGACCTCCGAACCCGGAACCATGGCCGCGGGCTGGCCGACGGATTCGAGATAGCCGGCCAGCAGCGTGGCGGAAAGCGATTCCCCGAGGCTCACGGCTTCGTCCAGGGCGCGGGGCGGCCGTTCGCGCAGCATGGCCATGCCGCGGACAATGCGGTCAAAGCGCGCGAGAAGAGACTCCAGACGGTCGCGAACCTCGGGCTGAAATTCCTCCGGAATGAGACCGGTGCAGGCTTCCTCATGCCGCTGTCTGAGCCGGCGGAGGTTCTCGGAAAAGCTGGCTTCATCGCCGCGCTCCGCGTGAAACATGGTTTCGAGCATCAGATCGGTGACTTTCGACATCGCCGAGACGACCGCGACGGTGGGGCGCCGGGACGATTGCTCTCTGCAGATTGCGGCGACGGTCCGGATACTCTCCGGAGTGCCCATGCTGGTGCCGCCAAACTTCATGACGAGGAGGTTCTGCACGCTTTGCTGATTCCTTTCTTCGATCTGGGCTCCCGGATGCGCTCAATGCGAGGTGCGGGCGCGGACAATCCGCAAGACAGCTTCTTCCACCGCTTCAATGTCCATGGATGAGGCATCGACGTATTCGGCGTCGGGCGCTTGCAGCAGCGGCGCTTCGGCCCTGGTGCGGTCGCGGTCGTCGCGGGTGCGAATTTCCCGCTCGGTCTCCGAAGGGTCGTTCTCGATTCCCTTGTCCTCTAGTTGCCGATGACGGCGCGCGGCACGCACTTGCGAAGCGGCATCAAGGAAAATCTTGACGCGCGCGCCGGGAAATACGACAGTTCCGATGTCGCGGCCTTCCATGACCACGCTATGCCGGAGGGCAAATTGCCGCTGCTTCGCGACCAGCGCCTTCCGGACGCCGGGCACGACGGAGACGCGGGAGGCCGCGCTCGAAATCGCTTCGTCGCGGATCGCGTTCGTGACATCCTCGCCGTTCAGGAAGACGCGGTCCGTGCGCTCCTCCAGTTGGATGTCGGCCGCCGCCGCCAATTGTTCCAGGCGATGCCAGTCTTCGAGACTGGTGCCGTTGCGGACCGCCCAAAGAGCCACCGCGCGGTACATCGCTCCGGAATCGATATAGAGATAGCCAAGCCGTTCGGCAACCCGTTTGGCAATGGTGCTCTTGCCGGCGCCTGCCGGGCCGTCGATAGCGACAACAACGGGCGCGTTCATCGGGAGCCTGCCGCCCGGATTCGCGAGAGATTCTTCATCCTTCTATCTAGTTTGCAATGAAGCGGGGCGAATGGGGAACGGCGGGGCGGAATTCGTGCGACCGGCGGGAGCGGGAGGGGTGCTGGATAGCGACCGCGCCGCGGGAGGCGCGGGGTTCCGCGGGTCCCGGAAAAAAGCCGGGCACCCGCGGAGTCGCGGAGAGACTAGCCCTTCTTCCCTTTGCCCGCGGCTTCCTTCTCTTTGCGGCGTTTCCAGGCGAGGCGCATCTTCTCGCGAGTCGCTTCCGACATCGGGCCGCGCCGGCCCCGCCGCTTCGCGCTGGCGTTCTCGTCATGGCCGAGAGCTTCCAACTGCTTGTCAATTTCGGAGCGCTTCGCCAGCAAATCGTTGATGGCGGCCTGGCGCTTTGACTCATAATCGGCTTTGGCTTTCAGAACCTGGTCCAGAGGTGTGTTGCTCATGGTGTTTCTCCCATTCATTTCCGTAACTCCTGATATTGCCGGGCGATGTGTTCCGACGGTCTGTCCGGCGGGATTCGCTTGGGACAGACTGGGTGACGGTGATTTTCTCGTTTCAGTCGAGATGGCGAATGCAGCCATCGGATGACGCTTGCATCGACATCCGTATTATATACAGTTCAGGGATCGAAGTATGGAGAATTACCGAATTTCTTTCCTGTTTTTTTGTCATCCGAGCCAACTCCGTTAGACGAAGCGCGCACTGCAACCCGCACAATCCAGGATGTGCGAAACGGATGAGCGGTTTCCCCAAAAAACGGATTGGAAGGATGAGTGTTCCCGTGGGCCGAATGACAAAGAGCGTGAGGAGCGATAGAATCTTCATCGACGGATATATTCCCGTTTATCAACATCGTTAATTTCCCATGTACACCCCGGTTCTGCATTCCGTAAGCTATTCATCGGCATGGCCCGGCCAGGCTTTTCTTTCGGTCCCCGATTTTCTGGCCAAGGCCCGTGCGCTGAAATTCGGCGCGGTGGCGCTGGTTGCGAAGGCTCCGCACGTCTCCCCGGCGTTGTATTCGAAAGCGGAGAGGCGTGAACTGAGAGCGAGAATTGCGGATGAGGGATTGCATCTGGCGGCGCTGATGGGATACACGGATTTCACCTGCGGCCTGCGCCGGCCGGGAATTCCATCGGGTGAGATGAACGCTCTCTACATAGCCCAGCTCTGTGAATTATGCGCGGATCTGGGGTGCGAGTTTCTGCGCGTGTTCACCGGCTACAGGCTGGATGATGTGGCCTATGACCTACAGTACGGCGAAGTGGTTCGAGGTCTTCGGCTGGCGGCGAGGTATGCGGAAGAATCGGGCGTGACCCTGCTTTTGCAGAACCATCATGATATTGCCGCTCACTTCAAGGAGTTCGCCTGGCTATTAAAGGAGCTGGATCACCCCCGGATTAAGGCTGCATTTGATTGCTGGGCGGTCTGGCTGCAAGGCGCGCGGGGCGAGCAATTGCGGCAGGCCGTTCGCGAGATTGCGCCGTGGCTGGCATTCACGACCGTCGCGGATTATAAGGTGATGCCGCAGTTCACTTATCGGCCAGATCATGTCCACTATGCTGAGTGCTTTCCACCGCTTACCCGTGCGACGGCGCCGGGGGAGGGGGAGCTGGATTACGACGCCTTTTTTGCGGGGCTTCGGGATGTGGGCTACCGGGGCCCGGTCGCGTACGAGATGTGCGCTCCGCTTGAGGGAGGCGGGCAGATCGAGAATCTTGACCGCACCGCCACGGCATTCCTTGATTTTCTTCGACGGCAGGAGGATGCCGGGTAAGCAACTGATGCCGGGTGCGGCACCGTGGATGACGATTCGCGGGTTAGATCGTCTCTCCCCGAACCAGATCCTCCCAGGTTTCCCGCTCCCGGATGACGCGCCACGAAGCGCCTTCGACCAGCACTTCCGCGGCCCGCGGCCGCGCATTGTAGTTCGAGGCCAGGGAGAATCCATAGGCGCCAGCGGTGCAAATGGCGATCCATTCGCCCTGCGCGATTGCCCGGAGTGCGCGCTGCTTGGCGAAGAAGTCGCCGGATTCGCAGACCGGGCCGACAACATCGGCCAGCTCGGAGCGGCCTTCTCCGAGGGCAAGGGGCACAATCTCGTGGTGAGCGCTATAGAGCGACGGACGAATGAGATCGTTCATGGCCGCATCCACGATGAGAAAGTTTCGTCCCGAAGCCGATTTCCGATGCAGCACGCGGCTAAGCAGTACGCCGGATTCCGCCACCAGGGACCGGCCCGGCTCGACGGCAAGGGAGAAGCCGCTTTGGCGGAATCTCTCGATCACCTGGGCCATGTAGGCGGGAATTGGCGTGGGCGCTTCCTCGGGACAATAGGCGATGCCGAGGCCCCCGCCGATATCGACCTCCCGGATCGGAATGCCCTCATTCCGCAGCTCGGCGGCGAGCGCCAGCACCTTCTCGACCGCTTCCACCAGCGGGCTGACATTGAGGATCTGGGAACCGATGTGGCAGCTTACGCCCACCCATTCCAGGCCCGGTTCGTCACGGTATTGCGAGTAGATGCGGCGCGCTTCGGCGAAGGGGATGCCGAACTTGTGCTCCTGAAGACCGGTTGATATGTAACGATGCGTGTTGGCATCGACATCCGGGTTCACGCGCAGAGCGACTCTTGCCCGCTTGCCGGATCGGCGTGCGGTGGCCGCCAGCAGGAGCAGTTCCGATTCCGACTCGCAGTTGAAGCCATGAATGCCCCGCTCCAGGGCGTAACGGATTTCCTCTTCCGTCTTCCCGACCCCGGAGAAGACGACTTTCGCGGGGTCCCCCCCGGCCCGCAGGACGCGGAAGAGTTCCCCACCGGAAACGATGTCGAAGCCGGAGCCCATATCGGCGAGCAATTTCAGGATGGCGAGGCTGCTGTTAGCTTTGACGGCGTAACAGATCGCATGCGGAACGCCGGCGAGGGCGTCGTGATAAGCCTGAAAGCGTTCCCGGATACCGGCCGCGCCGTACACGTAGCAGGGGGTGCCGGCGGAGGCGGCAATCTCGCTTAGCTGGACATCTTCACAATAAAGCTGGCCGTCCCGGTAAGAGAAGGGGGAGGCAACCAGCGCGGACGGCTCGGGTGCGGCTGCATCGGCGGGTGCAACGCCGGGTGAAGGTGAGGGATCTAAGGGCATACAAGGGAATCTTCTTCAGCATAGCGTCAACGGACCACGAACAGAGGCCCGAGCCACGATATACTTAAGGATTCGACCTCCCAGGGAGCTGGAGCTTTATGTTTGACCTTTTCCGAAGCCGCGCCAAAGCAGTGCGCATTTTTTTGGGTGCAATCCTGTTGCTGGTGGCCGCGGCGATGGTGATCACGCTGATTCCGGGATTCGGCGGCGCCGACTTTGGCGCGAACGCGCAAACGCTGGGAGAAGTGGCGGGAGAACCGATTACCGTCTCGCAGATCCGGGAAGCGGTGCAGCAACTCGCGCGCCAGGGCCGGGTGATGTCCCCCAGCGAAATGTCGTCGTTGTACCCGGTGGCATTCCAAAACCTGGTGCAGGAACGCGCCTTGCTCTACGAAGCCAAAAAGCTGGGCTTTGACGTGAGCGACCAGGAATTGGCGCTGATGATCCGGCAGATGCCCACCTTTTCCCAGGGTGGGCAGTTCATTGGCGTCGATCAGTATCGGATGCTGCTCGAACAGAACGGAACCAACCCCGCTCAGTTCGAAGCGAACGTGCGAAAGCAACTGATTACGAACCGTTTGAGCGCCATCGTCGCGCGGAGCGTTGTCGTGAGCCCGGCGGATATCGATGCGGCACTGCACGAGCGCAACGACAAGGTGGCACTCGAATATGTCTATATCGAACCGGAAAAGCTGCTCTCGCAGGTGACCCCCACCGAAGAGCAGATTAAGCATTTTTACTCCCAGGTCGGGAATAAGACGCGCGTGCCGGAGCGCCGCGACTTTGAGGTGGTTCGCGTTTCACTGGAGCGGGCGATGGAAGGCTTCCGGGTGAGCCCGGAAGAGATTCAGGCCTTCTACAATGCCAACATGGACCAGTGGAACGTGGAATCGCAACTGGATTTGCAGCATATTCTGTTCACCACGGAAGGGAAGTCCCCCGCGGAGAAGGCGGCCGCTCTGAAGAAAGCCGACGAGGTTCTGGCGAAGCTGAAGAGCGGGGGCGATTTCGCCAAGCTCGCGGCGCAGTATTCCGAGGATCAATCGAACAAGGACAAGGGCGGCGAACTGGGCAAAGTGGTGCGGGGCCAGACCGTGCCCGCGTTTGAGAAGGCGGCCTTTGCGCTGCAACCCGGCCAGATCAGCGATGTCGTCGAAACGGAATACGGGTATCACATCATCAAGTGCAAGTCGCGCCAGGAGGCGAGGGTGAAGCCGCTCGCGGAGGTTCGCGAGCAGATCGCTTCCAACCTCGCGCAGCAGAAGGCGGCCGAGCTTGTACAGTCAACGGCGGAACGGCTCCGCGCCGCGGTGCTGGCGAACCCGTCCCAGGTTGCCGAAATCGTGGCGAAAGAGCCGCTGGCACAGATTTCTTCGTTCAAGGACATTGCGCCGAATATGTCCGCCGGCAATATCGCGGGGAACACTCCGTTGATGCAGGAAGTGAGCAGCGCACCGGCGGGGGATGTGACCAACGTCGCGGACGTCGGGGGCGGGGCGATGGCGTTCGCGGTGATTACCAAGTATGAACCGTCCAGAGAGGCGACCTTTGAGGAAGCCCGGGGCCGCATCGTGGATGCGCTGAAGAACCAGATGGCCGGCACGCTGGCGGAGCGCAAACTGACGGAAGCCAAGGAGGCCGTGGATGGCGGCGCCTCCATGAAGACGGTTGCCCAGCACGCCGGGCTCACCTACGGAACCGCTGCCCCCTTCACCCGGATTGCCGCGGCCGAGGGAATCGGAAACGCGGGCGAAGTCTACAAGGCGTTTGACATTAAGGTGGGCGAAACGCTGCCGCCCTTCCGCTCCGCCTCGCGCATGTATCTCGTGCGGGTGACGAGCCGGACCGACGCGAATCTGGCGGAACTGGCCGGAGAGCGGGAAGAGATTCGGAAGCAGCTCTCCGCGGTGAAATCGCAGGAGCGCGTGGAACTCTACATTAACGGCATTCGCGATCGCCTGCAAAAGGAAGGGAAGATCAAGATCGACACCCAGCGGCTGACGGCGCTAATGCAGGCAGGCAACGGCGGCGGATTCTAGTACTTGAGCTTGCCGGCGATGGCCCTAGGGCCTGTCGTTGCGGGACTGGTCCGCGCGCCATACGTCTTTGCGTGCGGGCACCCCACCGCGTTTTGCGGCGGGCTTTCGGCGTTCCGTTCTTGCGCTAGAACGCGCGGATTCCCGTGCTCCCCGGCTTGCGCCCTGGCTGCGAGGCGGTTTGATCGCGGCCTCCAGGTTCGCCGGGTAGCGGACCGCCTCTAGGTAGAGGCCGGCGGCGGGCGCGGTCCAGCGGGAGATGGCGTCCTGGTAGCGGACGTCTCCGTCGAGGGCGGCGGCGAAATCGGCAAGCGGGAACTCGCCCGTCCCCACGTTCACCAGCGCGCCGACAATTCGGCGCACCATCCTCCAGAGAAAGTGCGACGCTTCGATGCGGAATTGCAGTTCCTCGCCCGCGCGGTCAAACTGTGCGCTCTCCACGACGACAATGGGGGATTCATCGGGCCGGGCGGGATCATTGGCGTGGAACGCGCTGAAATCGTGGCGGCCGGGCAGCATGGCCACGGCTTCGCGCATCGCGTCGGCGTTCAGGCTTTCCTTTACCCACCAGACATGCCGCTTGGCAAAGGCATTCTTGCGCAGCGAGATCCGGTAGAGGTAACGGCGGCTCTCGGCGTGATGCCGCGCGTGAAACCGTTCCGGCGCTTCCTCCATGGCAAGGACGGCGATGTCATGGCCAAGCGAATCGTTGACGGCACGGAGGATCTGAGCGGAGGAGAGGGCGCGCGTCGGATTCGCCTTGATGTGCAGGACCTGCGCGAGCGCATGCACGCCGGCGTCGGTGCGTCCCGCGCCATGCAATTCCGCCGCGACGCCAAGAGTGCTTTCGATGGCGTCGCGGAGCGCGCCCAGCACGGTCTTTGGCGCGTTTTTCTGCTCCTGCCAGCCACTGTAGCGGGAACCGTCATACTCCACAGTCGCTTTCCAGGTGGGCATGTCTTCCAGAATAGCCGAGCGGCCGCGCGCTCACGGGGAAGAACCCCACGCGGGCGGCGGGGAGATAGCATGGAAATGCCATGCGAATCGAGGTGAAAGTGAAGCCGAATGCCCGGGCCACGCGCGTGGATCCGCAGGCGGACGGGAGCCTGCTCGTTTCCGTGAACGCGCCTCCGGTGGATGGAAAGGCGAACGAAGCCGTGATTCGCGCGGTGGCGGAGCATTTCGGAGTGCCGCGAAGCTGCGTGGAAATCGCGCGAGGGGCCTCCGGACGAAAAAAACTGCTCGAAATCCGCGAACCCGCTTCCGGACGCTAAACGATTCAGGAACGGAACAAAGAGACGGACGGGGATATGATGGATGAGATTGGCCAACCGTTCGGCCGCACCACAGGAGAATCATTATGGATCGACGTTCATTTCTTGCCACGACGGCCGCCGCCGGAGCGCTAACCGGTTTCGCCTCCGCCCAGACCTCCGGGCGACTGCCCGTGGAGAAAGGCCTTGTCTATGGCATGCTGGGCCGCCAGGGAAGTTACAAACTCCGCTTCCAGATGGCGAAGGATGCGGGCTTTGAATGCGTGGAACTGTACACCACGGAAGATCCAAAGGAAGTGGAAGCCCTGGCCAAGGCCTCGCAGGATACGGGGCTCCGGATTCACGGTGTGATGAACCAGGCGCACTGGGCTTACCCGCTTTCGAGCAGCGATCCGGCCGTGGTGAAGAAGTCGATGGATGGAATGAGAACCAGCCTTCACAACGCCAAGACCTGGGGCGCGGACACGGTGCTTCTGGTACCGGCCGTGGTGAACCCGGAAACCACGTACGAGCAGGCGATGGAGCGTTCAAAACGGCAGATTTCCGAGTTGCTTCCGCTGGCCGAACAGCTCAAGGTGATCATTGCGATCGAGGAAGTCTGGAACAAATTCCTGCTTAGCCCGATCGAATTCGTGGACTACGTGGACAGTTTCAAGTCGCCCTACCTCAAGGCATACTTCGACGTGGGGAACGTGCAGCTCTATGGGTATCCCGAGCACTGGATCCGCAGCCTGGGCAAGCGGACGGTGAAGGTCCACTTCAAGGACTTCCGTTTCCGCAACCGCCAAGCCGAGTTTGTGAACCTGCTCGACGGAGACCTGAACTGGCCGGCGATCTACGATTCGCTCGCGGCTGTCGGCTACAAAGGCCCCATCAGCCTGGAGATCGCGGGGGGAGACCTCGAGTATCTGACGGATGTGAATAAGCGCTTCGAAGCGATTATCAAGGGTGCCACGGTGCTCCGGAAGGCATAGCCTTCGGGCGCGGACGAAATGGCGGAGAGCATGCCCTCAAGGTGACCGCCGCAAACGGCGTTTGCGCGGCTGGATCGGTAGAAAAACATTATGAAGAAGTTTCTGGTTGGGCTGCTGATTGGGATTGTGCTCTCCGTCTTTACGGGAATTGTGGTGGCGTTCGCGTTTGCAAGGCTTTCGGAGCGGGAGCCGAGCGTTCCGGAGAATTCCGTGCTGCGGCTGACCGTCAGCGGGCCGGTGGACGAGATGGCCGGGTTCACCTTCCCGATTCCAGGGCAACCGCCCAGCGGGCTCACCACCCTGGAGATCTGGAGTTCTCTGCGCAAGGCCGCGGTGGATTCGCGCATCAAAGCGGTGATTTTCGAGCCGGTGATGCCCAGCCTCGGCTGGGCGACCGCGCAGGAGATCCGCGGGTCGATCGAGAAGTTCCGCAAGGATTCCGGCAAGCCGGTTTATGCGATCGTGCGGATGCCGCGCATGGTGGATTACTACATGGCGTCCGCGGCCGACAAGGTGTATGCCAGCCCGGAAGACATGCTGCTGATGCAGGGCATGCGTCTGGAGGTGATGTACCTCAAGAACACGCTCGACAAGATCGGCGTGACGGTGGAAGTGGAGCACGCGGGCAAGTACAAGGATGCCGGAGACCAGTTTACACAGACGTCGATGACGCCCGAAACGCGGGAAGTGCTGACATCGGTGCTCGACGATCTCTACAACGATTTCCTTTCGACCGTGGGAGCCTCCCGAAAGAAGAGCCGGGACGAGATGGCCGCCATCATCGATCAGGGACCCTTCACGGCCGGCGCGGCGCTCAAGGCGGGCCTTCTCGACGGGCTGAAGTACGAGGAGCAGATCAAGGACGAGATCAAAAACGAACTCAAACTGGCGGAATACAAGGAAACCAGCGTGCGAAACTACCGGGACGTCAGTCCGTCGTCTCTGGGGCTGACGGGCGACGCGAGTGTGGCGATTCTAGCGACGCAGGGAGCCATCGTGCGCGGCAAGTCCGATGCCTTTTCCCGCAGTTCGATGATCGCATCGCAATCGCTCATCGCGGACTTGCGGTCCCTTGCCAAGAACGATTCCATCAAGGGCGTGATCCTGAGGGTGGATTCTCCGGGCGGAGATGCGATTGCATCGGATGAGATCCTGCATGAAGTGCGTGCGCTGAGCAAGAAGAAGCCGCTGGTCATCTCGATGTCCGATGCGGCGGCGTCGGGCGGCTACTACATTTCGATGTCGGGGGACCCGATCGTCGCGTACCCATCGACACTGACCGGATCGATAGGCGTGGTGTTCACGAAACCGGTGCTGAAGGGCCTTTACGACAAAGTGGGCATCACGAAGGATTCGCTTAGCCGGGGCCGGAATTCGGCGTTCCTCTCCGACTATGTGCCGTTGGATGCGAACGGACGGGAAAAACTGCGATCCCTAATTGATGACACGTATCAGGCATTTCTGGCGCGGGTGAGCGAGGGGCGCAAGCGGCCGGTGGACGAGATCGCTCCGCTCGCGCAAGGCCGGGTCTGGCTCGGTTCGCAAGCGAAGGAACGGGGGCTCGTGGACGAGGTGGGCGGCTTCGATGTCGCGCTGGCAAACCTAAAGAAGAAGGCGAAGATCTCCGAGTCCGACAAGCTGAAAATTTTTGTCTACCCCGGCAAGGTCGGCTTTCTTGAGATGCTGACGAGCCTCGAAGACAGTTCGATGGGAGGCGCGGACTTCAAGACGCTCTTGCGGGGCACGCCGCTCGAGCCGTTGGCGACGAACCCGCTGCTGAAGGCGATGGAGACGCCCGGCGTGAAAGCGTTGATGCCATACGGCATCGAATTGCAATAGCCAGTGCCGCCGGTTGGTCTGGCGAATGGGAAATGGACAAATGGAGCCGAGACAGGCAGCGATAGCGTCGAGGCTGGAAGTTAAATTCCCTTCAACGACCGAAAGTACTGGAAGCCTTGGCGAAGCACACCGATTGCGTTCTGCGCGGTAACGTCTTCCTGCTCGATGAAATACGTCCGGATCCCGGCAGCCTTCCCGGCTTCGATCATCGTTTTCCAATCGATGACTCCCTCGCCAAATGGCGCGCGCGGAGGCAGGTTCTCGGTGTCGCCGGTGTTTAGCTTTGCCCAATCCTTGACGTGGCCGAGGCAGAACCGGGTGGGATACTTCCGCAAATACAGGATGGGGTCGGCATTCGCGGCCACCGCGTTGCCAAAATCCATCTGAAAAGAGACGTGCTTGGGGTCGGTTCTCCGGACCATATCGTCGAACGCCACAACATCGCCATAGCGCCGGAAGTCCATGCCGTGGGTGTGGTAGGCAAAACGCATCCCTGCCCCGGTGATCTTCTCCGCAAGATGGTTGAAGCGGTCGGCGGATTCGTGCATATCTTCCAATGTGATCTGGCGAACCGCCCAGCGAGCTTGTTCCATCGACGTGATCGGCAGTTTGAGATGCCGGATGATCGGGGATGCCGCGCACATGTATGGCATTCCCAATTCGCCGCAAAAGTCGATGGCCGCTTTCAGGGAATCGTCCGTCATCTCAGCGCGAACGCAATGGGCGCTGCGCGCGGTCAGTCCGTTGTCTCGAAGCAACCGCGCGAGGTCGGTGGCGGTTCGCTCGTAGAATCCAGCGAATTCCACGGACTTAACACCCGTTTGCGCCACTTGCGCCAGGCCCCGCTCCAAATCCTTTGCGAGCAAGTCCCGCAGCATGTACAGTTGGACGCCGAATTCCAGTGGAGGTTCGGCGGCTTCGAGAGCCGGCGATTCACCACCGGCCAAGAAAGCCAAGCCTGAAAGCGTCATCCCTTTCAGATAATCGCGCCGGGTGGCGGTTGTGCTCGACGTCAGTTTGTCCATACAGGCTCTCCCGCTTGCCTTGACAGTATGTTACAATGTTACACCGCAACCCGCCGCATTGACTGACCTATCCGCGGGGATCGCCGGGCAGGCTCCCTTGTGCCGGGCCATGAGCCTGAGGCGTGGCGCAACGAAGGGCTGCGAACGAATGGTTCGTTTGCTCCGGTTTAGACGGAAATCGTTCCCGCCATTTCGGGGAACTTGCGCGCTGTAAGGCCGAGGCGGTCCTGGATTTCTCCGTAAACCTGCTCAATCGGACGGTCTCCGTTGATGCTGAGCAAGAGTTGCTTCTTGCTGTAGAGGTCCAGCAGGGGTTTCGTCTTCTCGTAATACTGGGTGAGCCGTGTCTTGAGCACTTCCGGATCGTCGTCCACGCGTTTCGTGAAGCCGCCGCCCTCCCCAAGGCGCGCGCGTGTCATTACGCGGTCATACACCACATCGTCGGGGATATCGAGATAGATCACCTTGTCGATGTTGTAGGTTTCAAAGAGATACTCGGCTTGCGGCTTGGTGCGCGGGAACCCATCCAGCACAAAGCCATAGTTCCAATCGTGCTCTTCCAGGCGTTTCTGCACCACTTGCGCCACGATTTCGTCCGGGACGAGCAGGCCGGAG
Source organism: Bryobacterales bacterium (assembly GCA_039812845.1). Taxonomy (GTDB): domain Bacteria; phylum Acidobacteriota; class Terriglobia; order Bryobacterales; family Bryobacteraceae; genus JACTMJ01. The sequence goes on along the minus strand of JBDIBK010000017.1, from coordinate 9,012 downwards.
TTGGTAATCTTGCGGATCTTCGCGGCCAGTTTTGTATGGTTGCGGACATTCCAGCGAAAGATGTCTCCGATGGAAATGTGAACGAAATCGAAGTCGTTCGCCAGCAGCCGGCTCTGTGTTCCTTTTCCAGAGCCTTGCGGCCCGCATACGATGTATTTGTCCATACAGTATTCTCAACTCGCTGCGCCACGGCCTGTTATACCGCCGCAATTCACCATTCCGTCACAATTCACCAGTCGAGTGGTTCGGGGTGCCGGCCGGCTGTCACGGAATCCTGCAATCAATTGCAGCATATATTGGGTTTGGCGGCCAGGAGACCGAATCCCGCCCGCCTGTTTCGCGAATCCGATTTCCCCTGATGCGCGAAGAGGCTCGCGGACATCCAAGAAGCGATGTCCACGTTTCATTCTAAGATAGCGACGAACGGCCACGGGCGGGCTCGGAACGTGCTGGGCGGTCCTTTGGGTATCTGCTGCGGCGCTCCCGCGACCGGATATTTCAGGAACGGGCGCTGCGATACCAACGAAGACGATGCGGGGTTGCACACCGTCTGCGCAATCCTGACCGAGGAATTCCTCGAGTTCTCGAAAAGCCGCGGCAACGACCTCAGCACGCCGCGTCCCGAGTTTGGATTTGAGGGTTTGAAGGCCGGCCAGAAGTGGTGCCTGTGCGCGGCGCGATGGCAGGAAGCGTATGAGGCCGGTTGCGCTCCGCCGGTGGTGATGGAGGCGACCAACGAAGCGGCGCTGCGAGTATGTCCGCTCGACGCCTTAAAGAGGCATGCCGTGCTGAGCGATGAGAGCGGCCCGGCTCTGGCGTGAGCCCGTGGCGCGAAACCTCCCGGTACTCCATCCTGTTTCGACAGGGGCTTCCGCACCCCTCCAGGCGGCCCGCCGCGCATCGATGAATGCTCAATCTCGGAATTTTTCCGGCGTTTGACGCATCTACCAATGGGGGATGCGTATGTCTGGATTCAGATGGAAGTTTGCCCTCTTGGGAGGGGCGCTGATGTTTAGCTGGTTGAGTGGCAGTTCTAATTTGGAAGCGGCAGGGCCGGATAAGCCCTTTCCGGGTCCCGCCACGGATGCCGTTCTTGAAAAGCAGCAATCGAAGGCCACCGCGGTTTTCGCCGGCGGCTGCTTCTGGTGTACGGAGGCCGTTTGCGAGCGTGTCGTGGGGGTGAAAAACGTGGTTTCCGGTTACGCCGGAGGCAATGAGAAGGACGCGGATTACCGGAAAGTATCGTCTGGAACGACGGGGCATGCGGAGGCAATCGAGATCACCTACGATCCCAAGAGAATCAGCTACGGCCAGCTCCTGAAGGTCTTCTTCTCCGCCGCGCACGATCCGACGCAGTTGAACCGTCAGGGCCCGGATTGGGGCAAGCAGTACCGCTCGGCGATCTTCTACACCACGGAGGAGCAGCGCGAAGTGGCGGAAGCCTACATCAAGCAACTGGATGCGGCTGGTGTCTTCAGCAAGAAGATCGTAACCACGGTGGAGAAACTCGACAAATTCTATCGTGCCGAGGATTATCACCAGAATTTTGTGCGCAACAATCCAAACCAGGGCTATGTGGTGGTGAATGCGCTGCCGAAAGTGGAGAAGCTGAAGAAGAATCTGCCGGATCTGGTCGCGGATAAGTCGCGGAAATAGCCGCCCGGCGTTGGGTTGCGCCTTCAGGTCGGGGTTTCCCGCGGGCATCGCGAGAGCGCTAACAATTCACAACGGAATGACCGGCTGCGTATGGCCAGCCATTCGTGCGTCCGCGCCTCGCGCGCAACGGTTGAAGGGGTTGAATAGTCGCAACGAAGGAAGCATACTCCTTCGTAGGCCGGGATAAGGCGGCAGCCCATGATACTCCGTTCGGCGATCCTGTACGCATCCGGGAACCGGTCGCTGCGGCAATGGATGGAGCGCTCCGCGATCGTCCGCCCGCTTACCCGCCGCTTCGTGGCCGGCCGCACCCTGGACGATGCCATTTCCGCGGTGAGCGCATTGCGAAGGGAGGGCTTGCTCGCGTCGCTCGATACGCTGGGGGAACAGGTGCGCGGCGAAGCGGAAGCGCGGAGGGCGGCGGAGCGTTACGTCGATGCGATCCACCGGGTCAGCGCGCTCGGGCTGCCGGTGAGCGTTTCGCTGAAGCTGACTCAGGTGGGGCTCGATCTTGCGCCATCGCTCGCGGAAGACAACCTGGAACGGATTGCGGCGGCCGGTCATGAGGAGGGCGTCCGCGTGGAAGTGGATATGGAAGCTTCCGCCTATGTCGGGCGCACGCTGGAACTGGTGAAGCACTGCCATCGGCGATTCGGGAATGTGCGCGTGGCCGTGCAGGCGTACCTCTACCGAACGGAGGACGACGTGCGGGAACTGAACCGGGAAGGCGTTTCCGCGCGCCTATGCAAGGGCGCTTACCGCGAAGGCCGGTCCATAGCCTGGAGCCGCAAAGCCGACGTCGACGAGAACTACCGGAAGCTCACGACGCTGCTGCTCGAAGAGGGGACCTGGCCCGCGATTGCCTCCCACGACCGCCGCATGCTCGATCATGCGCGGGCCGAAGTTGCCCGGCTGAAGCGGAAGCCGGACCAGTATGAATTCGAGATGCTTTACGGCATCCGGCGAGACTTGCAGCGGATGCTCGCAAGCGAAGGGCACGCCGTGCGAATCTACGTTCCCTATGGAGAGGCGTGGTACCCCTACCTGATGCGCCGGATGGCGGAAAGGCCCGCCAACCTGTTGTTTGTCCTGCGGAACTCACTGCGGTAAAGGGGCTTGCGCAATCGGTGCAACTTTGCGGTTCGGGACGGTGTCCTACGGATACGGGCCGTTAGCGGAGAACCCGTCCAGAAGCAGCCGGGCGGAGGTCCATCGGGAGGCCGTGGAAGCGGAAGCGAGAATGCGCTACTGGGGAATTTTCATCTTGAAGCTGGGCGGCATTGCCTTGCTGATTCAGGGAATTTGGGGTGGCCTGGTATGGCTGCTCCCGGCACCGGCCACCTTTCTCTATCAGAATTTCCGCCCGTTCGGGCGCGACCTCACCTGGACCGTGGCGATCCTGCTTGTGTTTCTTCTGGCAACCGGCCTTGTCTACCTCGCCGTGGCCGACCAGATCTTCCGCTGCCGCAAGTGCGGGCGCAGACTGCGAATGCCGGTGCTCCGCGGCTCCTACAGCCGGATGCTGCGGGAAGGGCGGCCGAAGATGGAATACATCTGCCTATACGGCCATGGCACCTTGAGCGTCCCCAGCACGCACTTCCATGGACGGGATCCCCGGGTTTGGCGGCCGAACAAAGGGCTATGGGAGAGCCTGGTGGCGGCGGACCGGGGTCGAAACTGATCCTGGGCGAAGCCGCCGCATCCCTTACGCATGGTTCGAAGATTCCCTTTACGGAGCGATAGGGCGGATCGAGAGACGGGCGCATTCTGGAAGTGTCGGAGCGAACGGATTTAATCGATATCGCAACGACATCAAGGAGATCAGATCCATGAAACGCCTGTTGGTAGTTACGATGGTAGCCGGCCTCATGAGTTTCGGCGCGATTGCCGGCCAGAGCGCCAAGCAATCGGCGAAGAGCGCCGCCCCGCCCGCGGCCACGTCCTCGTCTTCCAGCCAGTCGGCCACGACGACCGAGCACCCGAAGCATGTGAAGAAGAACAAGAAGAAGCACAACAAGGAGGCCGACGGCTCCGTGAAGCCCAAGAATTAGCCGAAGTGCGATCAAGCAACGACGACCCCTGAACTCGGTGCATTGCACCCTTCCCAAGGGAGCCGGTCTGGTGATTGGCTCCCGATTTTTTTGCCTGGCGCCAAATTAGACGGGCAGGGAGGCGATGGTTCAGGCACCGTTCCGCAACTGGTCCCGCATGCCGCGCAGAGTGAGCCCCGTCCGGGAGAGCGCGAAGAGGCCGATCAGCCAGAGCGGCACCGTGAGCACCAGAAACACTCCGGCGCTGAAGCCGGCGGCCAGATCCTTCTCAATCCCGAAGAGTCCGAGTCCGAGGACCGTGAACAACTGAAACGAACCCACATTGGCCGGAGCGTTGGGGATCGCCGTCCCCAGATGCACGATGAGGAATACGGCCACCCCTGCCAGCACCGTCACCGGCAGCCTGTAGGCGGCAATCACGCACCAAAAGGCCAGCGTCTGAAACACGAGCACGGCGAGAGACGCCGCGGCCGCGGGGATGAGGATGCGGCGTCCGCGGATTTCATGGATCCCATTGACGAGATCGGCGAACCAGCCGCGGAGCTTTCCGAGGACGCCGCTTTCGCGAGAGGAACTCCCGCCGGTCACCAGGCGCTTGCGCACGCCGGGTATCAGCAGGAGCAGAAAGAGCGCAGTCCCGACGGCCGTCGCCAATCCAAACAGATTGCCCGCCCATTCCAGATCGCTGGGCAGAGGAACGAGCATCAGCAGCACCGCAATCGCCAGCGCCAGCCACACTCCGTCGAATAAACGCCCGACAAGCATCGAGGGGAGCACCTGGGCGATGGGCAGGCGCAGCCAACGCCCGGCCAGGAACGCCGCGGCGAGTTCCCCCACCCGCATGGGAAGAATCTCATTGACGAACAGGCCCACATAGATGGCCTGGGTTGCTTTGAGAGAGGAGATCTTGCCCGCTGGCTTGAGCAGATAGCGCCAGCGGACACCTTGGCAGCAATAGCTGAAAATGTCGGCCGCGATTGCCGGAAGGAGCCATCGGAACTCGACCCCCTGAATCTGGCGGAGCATGGTTCTCCAGGAGATGTCATGGAAAACCCACAGGAGGGCGGCAGCGGCCGCCAGCCAGAGGAACCACGCTGAGCGGGATGGGGTCGAAGCCGCTGTCGCCGGTTCGGAGCCGCCGCGCCCTTCGCCGGCGGAGCCGTGTTGCTCCGCGGTCACGACGTGGGCCCTGATTCCGCGGCATCGTGGAGAAACAGGAGGCCGTCTTGCACCGCCTTCTGGAAAGCTTCCCGGCCGCCCCAAAAGCGATGATCGTCGGCTTCGACAATAAAGATCCGCTTCGGCTGCGCGGCGGCGTCGAACAGCTTCCGTGTGGTTTCCATCGTGACGTACTCGTCATGGGTGGGAGCCACGATCACGAGCGGCAGCGGCGCCAGTTTGCCGATGTGGGGAAAGGGAGAAAACATCGGCTCGTTGGGGAGCTGCCGGGTGAAGTAGGTGAGATTGTCGAGGAATCGCCAGCCGAGGACGGCGCTATCCGTGATGCCGATCGCCAGCACGCCGCGGCAGAACTCATCCGGCTTCGATGCAACCCCCGCCAGCAGCGACATATTCGCGCCCTGAGACCAGCCCGCATAGATTACAGGCTGGCCGGACTTCCGATGCACCCAGGCACCGAGAGAGCGAAGATCCGCGGCCATCTCGGCCTCGCTCAGCGTCGTCTTCCCGGTGAAATCGGAAAGGTAGGTCTTGACATCGAATCCATACACGTTGTATCCCAGCGAGGCCACCATTCGGGCCATCTCGACGGCGGAGCCGATCCAGCCTCCATCGCCCGGCATAAAGATCACCGCTTCCCGCCTGGGGCTGCCATTGGCGGCGAGGAAGCGGATTTCCTGCGGTTTCGCCCGAACGAGCCAGATATCGCGCGCATCGGCCACGTCGCTCAACGGAGCGATCAGGGTCAAGCAGAAGAGAGCAAACGTCATCGTCTTCATTCGCCATCCTCCGGGGACGGGGTTCGCATTCCGGGAATTTCGGAAACCTTTCGCAGGGCTAGGGCAAGCCGCGCGAGGTCGAACCGGTTGCGGTAAATCACGTAGCGCGGTTCCCAATGCGTGGCGAATTTGGCCTTGTAGTCGCGGATTCCCCGGTAGCGAAAGCCCAGATTCCATTTCTTGAAGAACAAGTGGATGGCCTTCTCTTCGGCGCTGGCGGCTTCGCCAGGCTGGAATCCGGACATCGGCGCCATTCCCAACGAGAAGCGGGTGAACCCATGCGCTTTTGCATGGAGCATCGCTTTCGTGAACAGGTAATCCATCACGCCATTGATGGAATCGGCGCGCCGGCGCATGAGATCCAGGGAAATCTCGCCCGGCGCGAAGGATGGGATGAGGTTCAGGAACGCTTGCATTGAGCCGCCGGAATCGAGCAGTGCCAGCACGGTGGTCTTGCGCAGATAGTTCCTGTCGAACTTGCCGAGGGTGAACTGCCGCTCGCGATGTCCCGGAAGACTCAGCCAGGAATCCGATACCTCTTCCATTTCGTCGAGCAGGGCATCGGTGAGCGGGGCATCGTAGACCGCAAGGGAAAATCCAGTTCTTTCGATCTTGTTGACGCTTCCGCGCAGGGCTTTCCCGCGGCTTCCCTCCAGCGTGAACTGGCTCAGCAGCACCACGGCGTCGTCGCCGATCTTGAAGCGCTGGAGGCCGAGGGACTCGTAGAAGTCCAGCAGATCGGAAGTGGTCTGGTGAAAGGCGAAGGGCCAATCGTTGTCGTAGCAGAACGCGGAAAAATCCCGGACTAGGGAGGGGAACTCCTCGCGGGGGCCGACGGGGTCCCCGAGGACGACGGCGAAACCCGCGCCCACGCGATAGGCCAGAAAGCTCTGGCGGCTGCGGGAAAAGAAGAAGCTCTTGTCCGGCCACACCTTGAAGAAATCGAGGCCGGAGCGGCCGTGGCGGGTGACAATCTGCCTGGCTTCCTGAAGATCGTGGGGGTGAAGCCGGAACGCATAGTAAGCGGGCCGAAAGAAGAGATAGCCCGCATAGAACAGAACCATGGTGGACGTCAGTTCGAGGGACTGGAGGAACCACACGGCATACCGGGTATGGGGAACGATGCCGGGGTCTTTTCCCAGCGTCAGGTAAGTGGCGGCATGGAGCATGGCTTCGCGCCAGGCGAAGTTGTTGCGGAACTCGATCGGTTCTAGAAGCCAGAAGCCCATCACGCCATAGACAAAGGCGATGAGGACGATGACGGCGACGCGGGACACGATCTCTCGCCAGCCCGTGATGCGGCTGCGCACCGTGAACAGATTTCGCGTCACCAGCAGCGCGATCACCAGCAGGACGCTGACGGACACTTGTTCATAATCCAGCCCTTTGGTGAAGTGAAACAGTGCGGAGAAAGACGTGGCGGCCACGGCCAGATACCATGCCGTGCGCTTGCGGCGCAGAATGTTGATGGAGAGAAGAATCAGCCCGTACCCGATCAGCAGGACGGCCGAGCGGGAGAAGTGAACGAACTCCATCGGGAAGAGATGGCGCAGCGTCTCCATGCGCCCGGCCGCGCTGTGGCCCATGACGGAATAGACGTTCAACACGCCGCTGGCGAGCGTGAGCGCGGCAACGGCGGCGACGAGCCACGACGACTGGGGAAGGATCGGGGAACGCCCCAGCGCTCCCCGGCGGGAAGGGAAGATCGCTTCTCTGGGGTTCGTATTTGCCCATGTATTCGGCAGCCGGCCCTCCCCCGCGCCGGGCAGCACCGCGGAATGTGGCAGCAGGGGGGACGTGGCGTCGGTGCTGGGTTGATGGCGCATAGGCCAGAGACCGGCCTCGGCGAGTTTACACCAAGGCTCTGACACTCCTAGGGTACGTGAATCGCGGCTGGGAGACCATCGCCTGTCCAGGGGATCGCCGCAACCCGCGATGCGGCACGTTCGGATGGAACGGGGCGTGGATAGCCTTCGCAAGGGATGGCAAAGCGCCGATGAATCCTGGATGATGCAATAAGGACCCGTGCGCGGATGGCAAATGCTCCGAGGGATGATGGCCGATTGCGGCTTGTGCCGGCACTGCCGGGGCGGGACTCCGCGCCGGGCGGCAACGCGCTCGAAACTCCAATCACGAACAAGAACCTGCTCCGGATTCTCTGCCTGGGGTTCGCGCTGGTGATTCTGGTGCTGCTGGGCGCGGGAGTGATCGGATTGCGCAACGCGCAGACGATGCACCAGAGCGCCGCGCGCCTTTCTTCGGAACAGCGCATTACGGCGGGCCTGCTTCAGCAGCTCGAACTGGAACAGAGCACGATGTCGGACGTGATTTACCGCTTGCTGCGGAGGCCGGGGCCCGCCGGCGAGGACGCGATCCTGGGGAGACTGGACCAGTTGGACGAGACGCTCAAGAAGCTCCGGGAGGAAGACGACGAGGAGTCCGCGCCCGAAGGCTGGGATGAGATTGTCGAGGCAACCGAGGATTTTTCCGCGCTGGCCCGTTCGCTGACGCGCAATCCGCAGCGGGATCCGCAATCGCTCGAACTGCTTTTTCAGCACCATCAGCGAGTGCAGCAGTTGTCGGACGTCATCCTGCTGGCAAATTCGCGGGGCGCGATTGCGGACGGAAAGTCGCTCGAAACGCAGGCGAACAACATGGTGACGGTCTCGCTCTCCTTGCTCGCCGTGTGCCTGGGCCTCGCGGTGCTGTGCGCCGGGCTGACGCTGCGTTTCGCGGCCACCACGCTGCATCAACTGGACCGCCAGGCCAACGAATTGAATCGCGTTTCGTGGCAGATGCTGCAAGGGCAGGAAGAGGCGGCGCGCCGGTTTTCGCACGAACTGCACGACGAACTTGGGCAATCCCTGGCCGCCGTCAAGGCGAATCTCATGGCGCTGACGGCGGGCGGATTTGACGAGCGGCGCGCGGACTGCATTCACCTCGTGGACGATTCCATCTCCAACGTCCGCGAACTCTCGCAATTGCTGCGGCCCGTGATTCTGGACGATTTCGGCCTCGACGCCGCCGTTCGCTGGCTCTGTGAGCGATTTCAGCAGCGAACCGGAGTGCAGGTGTCGTACGAATCCGACGTGCTTCAGCGCCTTCCCGAGCGTGCGGAAACGCAGCTTTTCCGGATCACCCAGGAGGCTCTGACGAACATCGCCAGGCATGCGGACGCCACCGCGGTGGAAGTGAGCCTGATCTCCGGCGGCGGAAGCGTGCGATTGCGCATCGCCGACAACGGAAGAGGCATGTCGCGAGGCGGCAACGGCAACGGGATCGGCCTGGTGGGCATGCGGGCCCGCGCGGTGCAGGCAGGCGGAGAGTTGTCGATTCGGACGCCGGAC
>JBDIBK010000016.1:0-41433 GCA_039812845.1 Bryobacterales bacterium | reverse complement strand
AACGGACCGTACTTTCCGATGCGCACTTCCACTTTCGAATCGGGTCCGAAGCTGTCGGGAACAAAGCGGCAGGCTTCCCGCGGGTCAATGGATTTCTCGCCCAGAGCTACCCTTTCCTTCAGGCCGGGGGAGTCATCGCCAAAGTAGAAACGATTCAGGTACTCTTTGTTCCGGGAGTCTCCTCGGGAGATTTCATCCAGATCGTCTTCGAGCTCCGCCGTGAACTGGTAATCGAGCAGCTTCTCAAAGTTCTTTTCGAGCACCGCCACCACCGCCATGGCAACGAATGTCGGCACCAGCGCCGTGCCCTTCTTGAAAGCGTAGGAGCGGCTCAGCACCAATTCCACGATGGTGGCCCAGGTGCTGGGCCTGCCGATTCCCAGGCGTTCCAGTTCCTTGATGAGGCTGCCTTCGGTGTAGCGCGGCGTGGGCTGCGTGGCCTTGTCGAGCGCGTCGGCCTGCTGCGTCTTCAATGCCTGTCCGTTTCGCAATTTGGGCAGAACGCGCTCCTGGTCGGCAAGTTCGGCATCCGGATCGTCTTCGCCTTCGACATACGCCCGGAGGTAGCCCGGGAACTCAATGGTTTTCCCGGAAGCGCGGAGCCGCATTTCGTCCGCCGCCACCACGACATTCACGAAGGTGCCTCGGGCGTCCTCCATCTGGCTCGCCACGGTGCGCTGCCAGATCAACTGGTAGAGCCGAAACGCCTCGTCACCCAACTGTGCCCGCACCACTTCGGGCGCGGTGAATTCATTGCCGGCCGGGCGGATGGCCTCGTGGGCCTCCTGCGCGTTCTTCACCTTGGTCACGTACTGGCGGGGCTGCGCGGGGAGATACTCCTTGCCGAAGTCCCGTTCAATCAGGGTTCGCGCGGCGCCCAGAGCTTCCCCGGAAAGCGTCGTGGAATCCGTACGCATGTAGGTGATGTAGCCGTTCTCGTAAAGCTGCTGCGCCAGGGTCATCGTGCGACGGGCGGACAGCTTCAACTTACGGTTGCCTTCCTGCTGCAGCGTGCTGGTGACGAAGGGGGCCGCGGGTCTGGAGGTGAACGCCTTTTCTTCGACGGATTCCACGCGGGGATGGCCGTTCTCCAACTGAGCTTTCAGTGCCTTGGCGCGAGCTTCGTCCAGGCGGAGGATGGACGCCCCGTTCGAAAGCGCTCCCGTGTTCGGATCAAAGTCCTTGCCCGTGGCAACGCGCTGGCTGCCGACGTGCGTGAGGTCGGCTTCAAACTCGCTTTCCGGGCTGCCGTTTTCGTAACGGAATTTTGCCTTGATGGCGAAAAAATTTGCCTGTTTGAAGCGAATTCGCTGCCGCTCCCGCTCCACGAGCAAACGGACGGCAACGCTCTGCACCCGGCCGGCGCTTAGCCCTGGGGCCATTTTCTTCCACAAGAGCGGGCTTACTTCATAGCCGAAAAGCCGGTCTACGATGCGCCGCGTTTCCTGCGCCTTCACCAAGTCTTCGTCGATCGACCGGGGCGATTCGAGCGCCTCCTGAATGGCTTCCTTCGTGATCTCGTGAAACACCATCCGGTGAATGGGAACCTTGGGCTTCAGCGTCTGCACCAGGTGCCAACTGATGGATTCCCCTTCGCGGTCGCCGTCCGTCGCGAGGTAGAGCGCGGACGCATCCTTCAGGCGGTCCTTTAGCAGCTTGACGTGGTCCTTCTTATCCTTGGGGACCACGTAGAGCGCTTCGAACTGATCTTCAATGTTCACCCCCAGCCGCGCCCACGCTTCCTTCTTCAGACTCGCCGGGATCTCCGCGGCGTTATTGGGAAGATCGCGAATGTGGCCATTGGAGGCGACGACTTCGTACCCTTTCGGGAGAAATTTGCCGATGGTGCGAGCCTTTGTGGGGGACTCAACGATAACGAGATTCTTGCTTGCCATGAACGAAATGCGTGGGCGGAGACGCCCTTTCTCTAAAATAGCCTAACGAACGCTGTTCAACCGGAAAGGCGGCCGAATCCGGGAACTTCCTCGTTCACGGACACGAAGTATCAAGACTAGCACCAAACTTTGGTGTACCGTTGGCCCGCGTCCTGTTTCACCGTTCCCTCCATCTCCAGCTCAAAAAGCGCGGCGATGATCTCGGAGGAACTCATATCGGGGAAAGTATCCAGCAAGTCGTCGAGACTCTTGCCTTCGTCCACGTTGAGCGCGCGCAGAACCCGGTCCTGCGTGGGGGGGCGCGGGGGAGCGGCCGGGGAAACCGGAGCGTCGGGGGCAGAGGCGGGTTCGCCGGAGCCGTGCAAGCGCCGATAAAGCACCGCCCGGTCTTCCGGATCCAGCCGGCTCAGAATGTCCATGGCATCCTGCACCAGAGTGGCGCCTTGCTTGATGAGCAGGTTTGGCCCCCAGCTCATTTTCGACGTGATATTGCCCGGTGCCGCGAAGACGATCCGGCCCTGTTCGATGGCGATGCGCGCGGTGATGGCGCTTCCGCTGTATTGCGCGCCTTCCACCACGAGAATGCCCCGGCTGAGGCCACTGACGATCCGGTTTCGCACCGGAAAGTTCTGGGGATAGGAGGGAGAGCCCATCGGGAATTCCGAGAGCACAAGGCCCGCCTCGGCGATCTCGGAGGCGAGCGCCCGGTTCTCCGCCGGATAAATAACGTCGACCCCGCAGCCAAACACGGCAATGGTGCCGCCGCCGCCCTTGAGGGCGGCCTTGTGCGCGTACGTGTCCACGCCGCGCGCCATGCCGCTCACGACGGCGATGCCCAGATCGGAGATGTCCTTCGAGAGCCGCTCGGCAACGGCTTTACCGTAGGCGGTCGGCCGCCGGGTGCCCACCACGCCAATGGAGATCGCGCTGAGGAAGGCCGTGTCTCCCTTGGCATAGAGCACCAGCGGAGGGTCCGCGATCTCGCTGAGCCGCGGCGGATAAAGCGGGGTGCCGATGGGAATGATCTTCGTGCCGAAATCGGCCGCTTTCTCCCTCTGAAGGACCGCTTCGTCGAAGCCGGCACCGCTCAATACACTTTGTGCCAGGGCGCCGCTCATTCCGGCGTCTTCGAGCTCGCGCCGGGAGGATTCGAAGACGGCGCGGGCGGATCCAAACCGCTCCAGCGCGCGCGCCCCTCGCCGCGGCCCCATCCCCGGAATCAGCGAGAGCGCGAGGGTGAACAGTTCGGACTCCGCATCGCCGATGAGCGATACGGGGCTGGGGAAGTCGCCGAATAAAGTTCTCTCAGTGGAAGGCATGTGTCTGCTAATCTAGTCGCCGGAATGCCAGAAATTCTCAGGGAATCCGCGGTGAAGGCAAAAAAAGACGGTGGGGAGCGGCACCGGTGCTCCTTGGTGCCGGTTGCAGGGCCGGCGGGGAGAAACGATTGAAGCGCGAACCCAGCTATTTTGCGGACCGGGAACTGGTGCTGATCTATATCGCCAAGCGCCTCTCGGAGGCCCTGGAAGTGGAAGAGGCGTTCACCGGCGAGGGCCTAGATTACTGCGTGGAAGCCGATGAATACCACGGCGGTTTCCTCTTCAGGACCACCCGCACCGGGGCGTTCTTTTACGTGGCGACGGACGAGGAAGCGCGAGCGGAGGAATTGCTCCTCCGCTCCAAACGCAAGCCGCTCGCCGGGGAATTGCGTCAGCGGCACTAGCGGGCTTTCGGCTTCGTTACTGTACGTCCGCCGCGGGCGGTTTCTCCTCCGGAAGGGCCTTAATGGGAATCGTCACGATGTTGCTGACGTACCAGCTCTGGAAGACGGTCAGCTGCGAAAGGGCATTTGTGGGCGCACTCGAATTCAATTCCAGGGTGATTTCGTAGAGTCCGAACGTGCCCGGCTTCGCAACCGCACCGATGAGGTTGGCCGTGCGCGCAGCCGCGAGAGAGTCCAATTGCTCCGTCAGTTCATGGTTTGCGGAGCCGGTGTACCTTTCGCCGGTCTTGAGCAGCTTATTGTCCGCGTCGTTCTTGAGCGTGCCAAGGCCGGTTGCATAGACAACGAACATTTCGCCGGCCTCCAGGGGATTCTCGTCGGTTACCGGAGCGCCCGCCACGTTCGCGCCTCCCAGAGTGGAACGGCTTTGGCTCAGCGCCACGTTGTTTGACGAGGTGTTATCCACCTCGATCTTGATCTTGCCATTCATCTCCGGCCCGGCTTGCCGCGCAAACAGCAGGATACGGGTGAAGAACGGCGTCTCAAACGCTTCGACATCCGGATCCGCATTCAGCAGAGCGATCAGCTTGGTCCGGATTTTCCGGTTCGTTCCGTTGATCTCATCGAGCGTGCGGACGGCCGCATCGTCGGTATTGGGGTCGTTGTCGGTGATTTCGACGATATCTTCGGTGACTACGGTGTAGCTGTATGAGCGATCCTGCACCTTCATCTTCAGGATGTCGCCGGCCTTCGCCGGGCCGTCGATGAAGATCAGCGCGGAGGCGCGACTGGAGGCGTGGAAGGCCACGGCCTTCCTGGGTTCCGGCCCAAAGAAGGTGAAAATGCCGGGGTTCTGCGCGATCACGGGCATGGCCACGGGCACGGAAGCTTCCACCCGTCCATCGGAGAACCGGGTGCGCACATAGCAGCTTGCGCTGAAGCTGTTCCGAAACTCGAAGGGCGCCTGCGCGTTAATCTGGCCGGGGGAAACGTACATGAGCGGTACGGCATGCCCGTCGCAGATGACCTGCGCGCCACCAAGCTCGCGGGGCAGGCTGCCGCCGCTCATGTCGGCAATGGCTTCGCCCTCCGCCAGGCGCTCACCGAAAACGGAAATCAGGGAACCCACGCCGATCTTCGCCGCATCCTTGCCGCCGCTCAGCTTTGCGCCGCTGGTAGTGGCAGAGAGCTTGGAATCCGCCGCGTCCGTGGCAACGGAGAATGTCACGGAGTCGCCATTGGGCCCGCCTTCGCGCGCGGTGAGGATCAAGGATCGGGACCCCACGTTCGGGGTGGCCAGCGCCACCGGGTCGCCGGCGTCCTTGTTGATTGCCGCGGCCAGACCCTGAATGGTTTCGGTGAACTTATCCACGTCGGGAGACTTGAACTTGTAGGAATGTTCGTCCACCGTCTCCAGAACGCCTTGCGCGTTTCGCACCTCACGGCCGATCTTGACGGTGATCTCTTCGTCCTTCTTGAGGTTGCCGTCAAACTCGATGGTGCCGATCGCGTTTACGACCAAGCTGGCGGCATTGCGAATGGCCGCCCTGGGCACCTTCATGTCTCCGGGCGTGTAGACGAGCACCCGCCGGTTGAACGGATCGGCGACGTAGAGGTTCAGGCCGTCGTGCGCCAGGCTGGTGGGCGTTCGGATGATATCGACCGCGCTGCGCAACTGCTCGTTCACATCTTCACCGAACACCGGCGCGAGGTCGGACACGATATTGCGGAATTCGTCGGGCTGGCCGAGGATCACGTCGGCGGCGCGCCCGCTTGCGATCGGGATATCGTTCCATACCATTACGCGGTCATTGCCGCTGTCGGCGACATAGAGCCGCTTGCCATCGGAGAGCGCAAAACGCGGAAGGCTCATCGTGGCAGCGCAACGGGCAGGGAAGAGGTCTTTGCCATCTTTGTCCTTGCCGTCCGCGGCGCACATGAGGGAGGAGTTATTAGAAATTCGCGAGGTTGGATCCGTGAGATTCGGCTGCCCGAGCACCAGATCCGCCGGCTGGTTGTTGGATGCCGGAATGCTGTTCCAGATCATGATGCGGTTGTGGCCGAGATCCGCCACAAACAGCCGGATGCCGTCGCTCGTCACGCTCACGGGGTTCAGCATGTTCGAAGCGGAGACGGGGATGGCGTCGTCGAGGATATTGGGCGGGCGGGTCGTGTTGAAATCCGGTTCGCCGAGCACCACATCGGGAGACTGATTGTTGGATGTGGGGAAGTTATTCCAGATCAGAACGCGATGGTAGAGCGAATCCGCCACAAAGAGCCGGTTGCCTTGAATCCAAACGCCCTGGGGCGCACGCATGCGCTTGGCCGTGGGCGTAAGGGCGGTGCCGCCCTTGTTGAAGTCATCCTGCCCCAGCACGACGTCGGCCGGTTTCCCGTTCTCGGTGGGGATGCTGTTCCAGATAAGGACGCGGTTGTTCTCGGTGTCGGCAACCACAATTCGCTGGCCATCGGAGTGAACGTAGCTGGGTTGACGCAATCCGGTCTGGCTCAAGTTTGCATCTCTCTTCACGAAATCCGGCTGCCCGAGCACGGCGTCCGGTTCGCCGCCGCAAACCCGGCAGCGGCGCGGGTCTTCCGTCGAGAAGGTCGCGGTCGGGGCGGGGAGGATCGTGCCGATGGGGTAAATGGCCACGCGGTTATTCGGCGGCACGGCTCCCACACGATTTCCTTCAGCGACGTACAGCTTGCCATTGGCGTAAGCCACTCCGCCAGCCGCTCCCAGGATGGAGCGGCTGGCCGGCCACTCATTGGTATCCACGTTGATCGGCGTGGTGTCCTGTGCGTCAAACCGGTTCTGGCCCAGCACGAAACGCGCGCCCTGACCGTAGTGGAAAGACTGTCCGGCGGCGAGAGCCGCCAGAATCATTGAAAGAACGCTAACTTGAAGAAACCGCATGAGAAATTTGCCCAATCTTCCATCATAGCAGCACCGAGAGGGCCGCCCGCTAATCCCAGACTCGATCGCATTTTCCCGTGAGATGCACGATCACGATTTTTGTGCGAAGACGCCGTAATCCAAATAACCGAAGAACTGTTGACGGAAACCCTCCGGCAAGGGTTTCAGTTCCGGGAACTCCTCTTCCGCGGCGCGCAAACCCATTACTTCCACGTTGGCAAAGCCCGCTTCTTCAAGAAGATAGCGTGTGAATTCCGCCGGGATGGGTCTGACGTGCGTGGGGTCGAGGTAGAAATAGGTGGCGAAGATCGCAAGGCACGCGGGGTTGGGCGTTTCGAGCACCAATTTTCCACCCGGCCGCAACACCCGGAAGGCTTCCGCGATCAGCCGTGCCAGCGCATCCGCCGGCATGTGTTCGATCACGTGCATGCAAACGATGCCGCCCAGGCTCTCCGGTGCCTGCTCCGCCAAGAACGAGAAGAGATCCTCATTGTGGCTCTGGTGCCCTTTCCCGGCCACGATCGCGGCCAGTTCCGGGTTGGATTCCACGCCAATGCCCTCGCCGCCGTTCTCACGGAACAAATCCAGGAACTCGCCCCGCCCGCAGCCCAAATCGGCCAGCGGCGAGGAGCCTTCCAGGAAGGGCAGGTAAATGCGCAGCTTCCGCTTGACGTCTTCTTCCGAGCCGCGGAAGCGGTCTGAGAAGGCAAGGGAATCGAAGTGGCCCGTTTCCCCGGCCACCGCGAGCGCCGCTGTGGATTCCGCCGCAGTAGATTCCGCCGCAGCGGGTTCCGCGCCGCCTCGCTCGAGAATGGCGCTGCCTCGCTCAAGAATTGCCCCGACGCGCTGGCGAAGCAGCCGCAGTTCGCGGTGGATGAGCGCTTCCACCCGCAAGAGCATCCGCTCCGCCGCTTCCGTCGCTTTTACGCCCGCGCGTTCTTCCGCCAGCGCGCCACGCCGTTCCATTGTCTGCCGCAGTTCGCGCTCGACCAATCCCCACTGCTGCTGCGCGGCATTCTGGATGTCGGCCAGCGTGCGAAGCAGCCGGATATCTTCCCGCTCGCGCTCATGCGCCCGCCGGGCGACATCCTCGCGCAGCCGTTCCAGGTCTTCATTCGTGGACGCGACGCGCTGCTTCAGATCGCGCTCGACGACGCCGAGTTCCGCGCGAAGCGAGGATTCGATTGCGCCGGCAGTCTCCTCAAAGCGGTTGGCCGCGGCGCGAATCTGGGTGCTTAAGGCATCCGTGGCCTGCCGGAGATGCGCGTCGGTTTCCTCTCGCAGCGCCCCAATCTCGTCTTGCAGCGCCTCCGTGCCCAGCATCTCCCTCCGCAATATCGCCTGCTGCGCGGACAAGGCGGCAATGCTCCGGTTCACGTCATTGAGCGCTTCGAGCGTCTCGGTCATCGCGCGCACGGCGGCGGCATTGAAATCCACCTGCTCCCGGATAAACCAGCCCAAGCCGCGAGCGATGCTTCGCTTCGCGAACTGAATCGAGGCGTTCCACGCTCCGCCCCGCCGCGGGTTCACTTTGCCGATGGAGGCGACCTTGCCTTCCGCGGCATCGCGCGCTTCAAACAAGGGCATCAAATCGGCCAAGGGGACCCGCTCCCCTTCGCAATCGCCGCCTTGCGGGCGCGAAGCCGTGGGGTAGCGCTGCGCCACCCGCTCCCGGATGGCCGCGATTTCCGCCAATACGTCTTGAGTGGATTTGGCCACGTTGGGATTCACCGCCTATGCGGGCTCGCCGGGGTCTTGCTTCCAGGAGGCGGTGACTTTCGTCGAGATTCCGCCCCTGGGGGTGAACTCGCCGATCACATGGATTTCGAGCGGCTCGAGCGCTTCCACCAAATCTCGCAGCATGCGGTTAATGGCGTTCTCATAGAAGATGCCGAGGTTCCGGTACGCCAGAATGTAGAGCTTGAACGATTTCAGTTCAAAACATTTCTCCGCCGGTTTGTACCGGATGGTGAGCCGGCCGAAATCGGGGAGCCCGGTCTTGGGGCAAATGGAAGTAAACTCCGGCACCACGGTTTCGATTTCATAGCCATGAAACTGGCTGGGCCAGGTCTCGATGGGGGGCAGCGGCGCGTCGATGCCGCTGCGCGCGTGGTCGTCTGTATAGCCTGTCGTGCTCATTTCCCGTTCTCCCCGGGGGTCTTGCCTTCGCTGTCGCCCAGGCCCAGCGTCCGGGCCATCAACTCCAGGAACAACCCCACGTCCGTAACCACGGGAAGCAACTGTCCCGTTCCGCGATCGGAGACCTTGGTGGCCACCGCCGGGTTGATATCCACACAGATGATTTTCACCCAACTGGGCAGCATATTGCCGACGGCGATGGAATGAAGCATGGAGCCCAGGCACAGCACCAGCCCGGCGTCGCGCAACTGCTGCGCATACAGGTCCTGCGCCTGATTCATGTCGGTGACCGTCTCGGGAAGCGGCCCATCGTCTCTCAAGCTGCCCGCCAGCACGAAGGGCACGCCCGCGCGCACGCATTCGTAGAGGACGCCCCCGGTGAGCACGCCCTGCTCCACCGCCTGGCGGATGCCGCCGCTGTGATAGATGCGGTTGATCGCCCGCATGTGGTTGCGATGCCCGTGCTCTTCGAGCCGCCCATCGGCCAGCCGCACGCCCAGAGAGGTGCCGAGCAGCGCCGCCTCAATATCGTGGACGCCGAGCGCATTGCCCGCGAGCAGCGCCTGCACATACCCGCCGCGAATCAGCTTGGAAACCGCCTTCACGCCGCCCGTGTGCACCACCACCGGGCCCGCCACGAGCACCACTTTCTTTCCCGCGGCGCGGGTCTGCTCGATCAGAGCCGCCGCCTGCTTCACCGCAGTCTCCACCTGCCGCTCTGAACTCACGCCGTTCGACATGAATGCAAACGCGGACCGGTCTCGATCCTTGGGTTCGGGAATGACGCGGACGCCCCGCAAACCCACCACCACCTTGTCACCCGCGCGCAGGTCCCGCAGCCTTCGGGCGTACGCTCTTCCCTCTCGCACCATCAGCATGGCGTCCATGCGCTGGTCTTCCACGGCCACCCAGCGGCCATCGATCCGCACCATTGTGCGGTGGTTGGTGGACGAGTAAAAATCTTCCGGCGCGCAGCAATCCTTCTCCACCACCCGCAGTGCCGCGTCCTGGGCGTTTACCGGATAACAGCCGACCGTGTTGAGGTTCTGCAGCAGCCGTTCCATCGCGTCTTCGGTGGGAGTTTCCACGCGCAGCCGCAGATAGGAGGGATCCTCATTGGTCCGGCCGATTCGAAAATCTTCCACTTCAAAGCGGCCGCCGAACTGCACCACTTCGTCAAACACCACTTCCAGAATCTGGGAATCGATCAGGTGCCCCTGCGCTTCCACCACTTCCTGGAAAGGCAGTGGACCGGCGGGCGTGCTGCGATGGTTTGCTTCATTCATGAAATTGAGGTCTCACGGTACCGCGGACGACGGTGCTTCCCGAAAGCCGCGCGCGGAAGGGGGACAGAAACGGAGAGCGGAGCGCCGGAGGGGAGCCGGCTCTCCGCTCATTCCATTAGGTCAGGCCTGCACCAGGAAGATGGGCAAGCCAACTTTGTTGGCATAATTGGGACGCATCCGGTCCGCGTTATACATGGTCTCGATTTCCACGGCTCTTGGGCCCAGTTTCGGATCGGGAATCGAAACCATGGCGTACTTGCCGCCAGAAATGGCGGTCATCAGGCCGCTCTTTCCCTGGTGGATGGCATCGATCGCCATATTGCCGAAGGTGGTGGCCACCATCTTGTCGATGAAATCCGGCTCGCCGCTGCGAAGGTCGTAAGTGAGGTCGCTCACCACGGTTTCTTCCTTCACCTTGGACTTGATGTATTCGCTCAAGTCCTCGCCCACGTTGGCCTTCTTGCGGTGGCCATAGGCGTCGGCCTCGCCATAGTGCTTCACTTCGTAGCCGTCCCACTCGGCGCCTTCGGAGAGCACCACCAGCGAGTAATTGCTGGGGTTCAGGCTCTTATCGCGCAGCAGCAGATCCACCAGCTTGTCGACGTTGAAGCGGTACTCGGGAATACAGCAGCGGATGGAGGTGACGTAGGCGGTGTAAAGCGCGGTGTGCCCGGCATCGCGCCCGAACACCCGGAAGATGCCGATGCGCTCGTGGGAACCGATGGTGGTGCGCTGGCGCTGGATTGCGTCCGTGGCGCGGGTGATGGCCGTCGAAAAACCGATGCAATACTCCGTGTTGCGGACGTCGTTATCCATCGTTTTCGGGATCGCGATCACCTTGAAGCCCAGTTCGTGCAAATGGGCGGCGTAGCTCAGCGTATCGTCGCCCCCGATGCACACCAGATAATCGAGGCGCAGATCTTCGAGCGTCTTCAGCACCTTCTTGCTGAGGTCGTAGGCATCGAAGGTGGAGCCGCTCTTGGTGATCTGCCGCTTCGGATAATCGGCCGCGTTGAGGAATTCCGGCACGGACTTCATCTTCGACGGGTTGGTGCGGCTGCTGTGGAGAAACGTGCCGCCGGTGCGGTCAATGGTGCGGGTATTTTCCCGGTTCAGCGGGAGAATATAGCGCTGGGTGCTCGCAAAATCTTCGAGGTCCACATGGGTAAGGCCTTCCCAGCCCCGGCGGATACCCACCACTTCGATGTCGTGCTCGCTCCCGCGATAAACGACGCCCTTGATTACCGAATTCAAACCGGGCACGTCGCCGCCGCCCGTCAGGATGCCAATCCGTTTGATGGCCATACGTTGCTGTCTCCTTGGTTGCCGGCGCAATCGCCGCTCTTTCGCGGCAGACGGCTAAGCCCGCCGGTTGCGCACGTGTCCCGCGTCAAATTCGGCCGGGGCATGCGTGGCCGGGTATTGCGCAGGGTACCCCGGCTTTTCCCGATTGCGCCAAAGCCTATTGTATCGCCCCTCCCGGCCTGGAGTCTGCCATTCCGTAGGAAAAGCGGAGCGGGGGAATGGGTGGCCCGCGAGTGGGGCAGTGGCTTGCAGAGGAAGTCGCGAGGGCGGGGAACGGAGTCTGTTCGGAGGGGTGCGCGGCCTGCCCGGGGATCGAGGCTCGGCCGCGCGGTGGCTTTCGAGGGGTGTCAAAGTTGTGCGTCCGCAAGGCGCGGCGTATCCGGCCACTCTACGCGTTCCCGCGGTTTTTGCGCCGGCTTCGAAGAACGATTGCGGCGAGCACTGGTGCGAGCAGCGCGAGGGACGCCGGTTCGGGCACTTCACTGCCGCCTTCATCACTGCCGCCTTCGACACCGTCGATCCACAAGTCGGACATCAAGATGTTGTCGGAGGCGTTTACAACACCGAAATACAGGGTGTAGGTTCCGGTCTGAGTAATGGGGATGGTTTGCGTAGTCCAGCCGCTGACGCGGCTTCCGCCATCCAAAAGTTGATCGACGTTTGCCAGTCGCGTTAGTACGGTGGGGTTCGATTCGAACTGCACACCGAAAAAGGACCAATCGTTAAAATCGCCTCCTTCGTCCAGTGCAAGGAAGTTCCAGCGGAACTGCAGCACATCCCCGGCATTGGCATAGGTGCTTTGCCAGATCAGGGCTCCGTCATTAGAGGGCAAGCCATCATTAGAGGCATCCAATGTTGCAGTGTCGATCGACATCTGCGACGCGATGGTTGCACTGGAGGCGCCTTGGGCGATCAAGCGCGCGGCGTAGAGCCCTGTGTCGGGTGACACCATGGCAATCTCCGCGTATCCAAAGCCCGTTGAAGCGGATACGGTGCCCACGGCGCTCCAATCGGCGAAGTCTCCACTTTCAAACCCGCCATTCAGGATGGCCGCGCTTGCGAGACCGGATGCCAGGGCGATGGAGGCCACGATACGAGAACAATTCCGCCAAAACATGTCTTTTTCTTTCCGCTCCGAATGAAATCCTTTTATTCCGACCGTTGCTTCGGCCGGCACAGGCGAATCTCCGATGACGTTACGCTGAATAAGCAACGCTACCATGAATCATCCGCTCCGATTTTTCAATAATTTCGGAGTAAAGCCTCAAGCTGTTTCGATGTAGGCCTCACAGGTCTGGAATCTTATCTGAACGGATAAAAGGGCGCGGTGAATCTTGCGACACGAATCGCGAAAGTTTGCAATTTCGCGCAAATCTCGTCACTTGGCGGACCCGGATTGCAGTACCTAAGGGCAAATTCGAAAACTGTTCAAGAATGGGGTGGTTTTGGATTTTGGGGTCTCGATAGCCTCAAAAACCAGCAACTGGTTGCGCTTCGCTCCCCTTCGACGCCGCGTTCGGCCTACTGGCCAGCTTGTGGAGGATGCCGTTCCTGTTTCGGGCGCGGTTTCACCTGTTGCCAAACCGCGCTCAAGAACACGGGAACCAGGTACCGCTTTCCGATCCGCATTCTGGGTATGGAGCGAAGGAGTCCAAGGATGTACAGGCCCAGGATGAGCACGCGATTCCGCACGGCCCGGCCAGACAGAAGCACGCCCTCGCGGATCTCATAGCGGCGCTGTGCGATTCCGTATTTCTCTTCGATGGAGTGGATTTCTTCCCAGGCCGAGTGTCCCGCGCTCTCCACGACTTCATAGAACTTCCCGCCTCCCACCGGCCGCGTGTGCGTCATTTGCACTTCGTCGATCACGGCGATCACAGGCCCGGCGGGCGAGAGAATTCTTGCCCAGGCGAAATCCAGGCCCCAGCCGCTGAAAACGCCATTCATCGTTGGGAGCACCGCCCAGAGGGCATCCGCGCTCAAGCAGGGCGCCATAATCTCAACGAACGAGGTGTACCGGAGTTGGAAACCCGGGCAATGCAGAGTGACCGGGTGAGAGAAGTAACTGTCGGGCGTCAGGGAGGGTTGCGCCAGCTTCAGTTGGCGTTCCCGGCACACGTCGAACATCCGGTTAATTCCCTGGCAGCTAATGCGCAGGTCTTCGTCGGGAAGCCAGATGAAGTCATACTGCCGAATGAGATCTTCATGTGCCCGAATCAAGTCGTGGAGGCCCTGCATCTTCAGGCCCTTGCTGTCGATGCGCAGCCAATCGCCTCCCCGGAAAATGTGTGGATCATCGTCGAAGTAATTGACGATGAGATCCCAATTGCGCGTTTCCCCCTCGCCTTCCAGCCAGCACTCGTGAATGGAGGAATCGCCCGCTCGCAGAAGCACGAGATTGCGGCGCTGATTTCGTGATTGCCGAGAGGTCATTCATTCCGTCCCCCGCTTTCCGCCCGCGATTTGTCGTCGGCGACACGTGCGCAGTTCAGCACAAACTGAAATGCGAAAAGCGAAGGCCATCCGTGGGCGAGCATCCGCCGGACCGCGGGCGGAAAAACCCTCCATGGCCCGTACTCCGGCGGCATGTAGTCCCGGGCGACCACACTGAGGCCGCAATCCCGCGCGAGTTCCCCGGCCGTTATCTTCGTAAAGAAACGCAAGTGGGTCTTATCCAGGATTCCGTATTCGGTATACCGAAAAAGGCCCAGCACGACCTTAATGCGCACAAAAAGGAAGAGAAAATTGGGGAGCGAGATCAGCACGCGGCCATCGCGTCTCAAATAGCGCTGAAGATAGCGGAGGACCTGTTCCGGATTTCTCAGATGCTCCAGCACATCGCCGAAAACCAGAACGTCAAACGAGGCGTCCGCTTCCGGCAGTTCGGGCAGGTCTTCGAGATTGGCGAGATGCACAGCGTCGCAGCGGGTCCGCGCGATTTCCACCATCTCGGGGTTATAGTCTACGCCCACCACTTGACATCCCCGGTGCTCCCGCAACCAGGCGCCCCGGCGGCCGGTTGCACATCCGACATCGAGAACCCTCGATTTCGGCGGGACGTAGCGCAATAGCACGGTATTGCCACTGCTGTCATACCAGGTCAGCGAAGTGGTATTCATGGCCTATAGTTTCCCTGCAATCGATCTCCGCGTTGCTCACGCCTGAGGGGCGGTTGAGCCAATATCCCATCTTAAATACCCGCACGCATGTCTTGCTTGTCAGGTTAGACAAGCCTAACATGATTGCCAAAGCTCAGGATGTGAATTTACGCGCGGGATCGGCCGCTCAGACCTCGCTGCACAGGGAACCCAACCGAATGGCGGCAGGCTGCGGTGACGGAGCAAAGCCGCGGTGCGATTCGGGTGAAGGCGCTGGCGACAGCAACTCTTCCCGCAGGGCGACGACGTCGCCGCACACCCAGATGGCGGGGGATTCCACCTCAACGGCGCCGTCCGCGATGGAGCCAAGCGTGGTGACCACCACGCGCTCCCGCGGTGTGGAGCCGCGTTCGATGAAGGCGCAAGGCTGGTGGGCGGGACGGCCGGAATCGATCAGCGCCCGCGCGATCCGCTGCCGGTGTGCCACCCCCATCAGAATCACCAGCGTGTCGATGCCGAGGCAACTCTGCCAGTCCTCCCGGAAGCCGTCGCGGTCCTGCCCGGTGACCACCGCAAAGGAGCGGGCGATGCCACGGGAGGTGAGCGGAATCGCCGCCAGGGAGGGAACGGCGATGGCGGAGCTGATGCCGGGCACCACTTCGACTTCGACGCCAAGGCGCGCGAGGTAAGCCCATTCCTCACCGCCCCGTCCGAAGACCATCGGATCGCCGCCCTTCAGGCGGACGATGACGCCGCCGCGCAGGGCCTTGAGCGTGAGTTCGCCGAAGATGCGCCGCTGAATCTCTTCCGCGCAGCCTTTCTCCTTGCCGACGTAGACGAGATCCGCGCCGGGCTTGGCCAGAGCGAGAATCTCCGGGTTCACCAGGCGGTCATAGAGAATCACGTCCGCCTGGCCAATCAGCCGGGCGGCTTTGACGGTGAGGAGGTCGGGATCGCCCGGTCCCGCGCCCACTAGGTATACTTTGGCCATCGCAGTTCGCCCCGCTGTTACTTTGCTTCCGTGAAGGTGTGAATGCCGCACTCCAGCTTTTTGCCGCCCCAGCGGCCGGAGCGGAGATCGTCGCCGCTGGGCAATGCGGTGCAGGGTGCGCAGCCGATGCTGGTGTAGCCTTGCTCGTAGAGCGAAAGGGCTTCGATCTCATGGATCGTCAAATAGGCCCACACGTCCTTCCACGTCCATGCCGCAACGGGGCTCACCTTAAACAATTCCTCACCGGTGGGAAGCCGGTGGAGTTCCGCGGCATGCATGTTGGCGCGCGTGGGCGATTGCTCGCGGCGAAGGCCCGTGAACCACGTCTTGTAGTGACGCAGCCCTTCCCAGAGCGGACCCACCTTGCGAATCTCACAGCATCGCGTGGGATTGGTCCGATTCAGAACGCCGAACTGGCTTTCCTGCTCCGCGACGCTCATTTCGGCCCGGAGATTGACGAGGTTGAGGTTCCACTCGCGCGTGAGTTTGTCGCGATAGGCGAGCGTTTCCGGGAAGTGATAGCCAGTCTCCAGGAACAGCACCGGAATCGCCGGATTGCGCTGAAGAAGGAGATGCAGCACCGCCACGTCCTCGGCTTGAAAGCTGCACGTGAAGCAGGCGGGTTCGGGCAGTTCCGCAACCGAACGATCCACGATCGCATCGGCATCGAGGGTATCCCAAAGAGTGAGTTGAGCCTTATCCGGTAGCATGCAAACCTTTTCCGGAACCGAAGGGTTCCCCCGCAAATTCAGACAGCCGCCGCGGCGCTTGCCTCGTGGACCCCGGCCGCCTGGAGCAGATTCTCAAAAAGAACCTGGGCGTCGCGAGCGCGGCCAGCCTTGAGCAGCTCAAAGATTTCGGAATCGACGATGCGATACCAGAGGCTGCGCCGTTCGGAGAAGTCCGGCAACTGCGACGTGATGACGCCCCGGTATTCCCCGGCCAGACGCAGAAATGCCGCATATTCCGGCCCCAGATCTTTACCGAACCGCTCGCGAAGCCGGACGGCAAGCGCGGGCGCCACGCCGGAGGTGCCGATGGCCAGCACCAGATCGCCCTGGCGATGCACCGACGGGAAAACGAACTGGCAGTGTGGCGGATCGTCGAGGGCATTGAAGAGGACGCCGCGCTCTTCCGCTTCCCGAAAAATGGCGGCGCTGACGCCGCGTTCCTCCGGCGCCGCGATCGCCAGAAAGTACCCTTCGAGGTCTCCCGGCCGATACTCTCGGCGAATCCACTGCACTTGGCCAAGCATGACGGCTTCCGCCAGCTCGTCAACGATCGTTGCGGCGACGATCGTCACCCGTGCGCCGCTGGCGTCGAGACTCAACGCCTTTTCCGCGGCATGTCGATTGCCGCCAATCACCAGACAGCGGCGTCGTTCCAGGTTCAGAAAGATGGGGAAATAGCTGGGCATCGGGCCTCCTGGCATTCCTTCCCTAGATGCCTTCGCCATCGCCGGATTGCTCGTCGGCGGGCACCACCCGATGGGCGGCGAGCAAGTCAACGGCCTTCCGCGTGGCCGCTTCTAGCGTCCCTCGAAGGGTTACGGTGAGCAGCGGGTAGTCCCCCCAGAGACGCGCTTGCGTGGAAGCGCCTTCGGGCAGCGAGCCAGCCAGCACCACCAGATTGGCGCCGTCGAGCGCGGCCTTCAGCCACGCGGGCGGCGTGCGGAGATCCAGCGTTTCCCCTTCCACCAGCAGGGACTGCCAGCCGCGGTCAAAGAACGCGCGGTCCAGCGACTCCGCCAGCGTGAGGTCTTCGGCCAGCAGCACCGCGCCCCGATGGCCATGCCGATGCTGGCGTTCGAGCGGGGTGACGCGCGACACCTGGAAGGCCAGCGCGGTCTGACGTTTGCGCCGTTCCGCCGCCTTGTCCTGGCGTGTGTGGGAGACCATCCCGGCCGCCACGGTGTTGTTGCTGATGGGGTCCACCAGCACCACCGCGCCCATGGCGTGAATTTCACGGTAAGGGTCAATGTAGAGCGGCGAAGCGGTCTCTATCGCGACGCGAGCGATCTCGTTCATTGAGAGGCTGCCGGCGGAGATTTCGCCGTAGGTTTCGATGTCGATGCGATGGTGAATCTGGCCGACGCGCGCACTCACTTCCCGGGAGCCATGCCGCAGAAGGTAGGTCCTTTCCGCGTGCAGCGGTTCGGGGCTCATCCAGACGAGCGTGGCTTCCAGATGGCGGCTGACCGATGGGGGCGCTTCCGAGGCCTTGATCAGGATGTCGCCGCGGCTGACGTCGATCTCGCGGTCGAGCTTCAGGGTGATCGCCATCGGAGCGAACGCTTCTTCGAGATCGCCGTCGAAGGTGACAATGCGATCCACCACGGCTTGCTGGCCGGAGGGCAGCGCAAGCAAGGAATCTCCGGGCCTCACCGTGCCCGAGGCCACCTGGCCCGCGAAGCCGCGGAAATCGAGGTCCGGCCGGATCACATATTGCACGGGAAAGCGGAATGCCTTCGTGGGGGTGTACCGGGCAATCTCGACATTCTCCAGCAGGTCGAGCAGGCTGGGGCCTTCATACCAGGGAGTATTCGCGGAACGCGCGACGATGTTGTCGCCCTCGAGCGCGCTCACCGGGATATAGTGCAGCGTCGCGCCGGGCAAGCGATGCGAGAGCACTTCGAGATCTCGGCGAATCTCGTGGAACCGCGCGGCGGAATAATCCACCAGATCCATCTTGTTGACGGTCACCACCAGGTGCTCAATGCCGAGCAGCCAGGAGATATAGGCGTGACGCCGCGTCTGGGCCAGCACGCCATGGCGGGCGTCAACCAGGATGATGGCGAGATCGGCCGTGCTGGCGCCCGTGGCCATGTTGCGTGTGTACTGCTCATGGCCGGGTGTATCGGCAATGATGAACTTCCGGCGGGGCGTGGCGAAATAGCGATAGGCGACATCGATGGTGATGCCCTGTTCCCGCTCGGCTTTCAGGCCGTCGGTGAGCAGGGAGAAATCAAAGTTGCCGGTGGAACGGTTTACCTTGCTCTTGCGGACGGCTTCGATCTGGTCTTCGTAAGCGCCGTTGGTGTCGTGAAGCAGCCGCCCGATGAGCGTGCTCTTGCCATCGTCCACGCTGCCCGCGGTGGTAAAGCGCAGCAGATCCTTTTCGCCTTCGCCGGCCAGGAAATGGCTTACCGGGAGCAGCGCGGGTTGTTCCAGTGTGGACATTAGAAATACCCCTCGCGCTTCTTCATTTCCATGGAGCCATCCTGGTCGTAGTCGATCACGCGGTTCTCCCGTTCGGAGCGCCGGAAACCGAAAAGCTCTTCGATGATCTTGGGCAGGGTGTCCGCATCGCTGCGCACGGCCCCGCTGCACGGCGTGCAGCCGAGGGAGCGCATACGGCAACGAACAATTTGCGGCTTCTCATTCGGCAGCAGCTTGACGTTGCTCTGATAGGGAATGAGTGTTTCCCCGCGCACCAGCACCTCGCGCTCCTTGGCGAAATAGAGGGGCACGATCGAGATGTTCTCGGACGCGATGTACTGCCAGACGTCCATCTCCGTCCAATTGGAAAGCGGAAACACGCGGATGCTCTCGCCCTTATCCACCCGGCCGTTGTACACGTTCCAGAGTTCCGGCCGCTGGTTCTTGGGGTCCCATTGTCCATGGGTATCGCGGAAGCTGAACACCCGTTCCTTGGCGCGGGAGCGCTCTTCGTCCCGCCGCGCACCCCCGAGCGCCGCGTCGTAGCCGCCTTCCCGCAGGCCATCGACGAGCGCGCGAGTGCGCAGCAGGCCGCAGCACTTCGACGTGCCGAGATCGTAGGGGTTCGCGCCTTCCTCAATCGCCTTCCAGTTCGTATGCACGCGCAGGTCCGCGCCAATCTCCGCGGTGAAGCGGTCGCGGAACTCGATCATCTCCGGATACTCGTACGTGGTGTCGATATGCAGCAGGGGGAAGGGCAGCCTGCCGGGGAAGAACGCCTTCCGCGCCAGATGGAGCATCACGGAAGAATCCTTGCCGATGGAATAGAGCATCACCGGCCTTTCAAATTGCGCGGCCACTTCCCTGAGGATGTGGATGCTCTCCGCCTCCAGAGCACGGAGGTGGCTCAGCCGGTAGCGGTTCGTGGGTTCCGGGGGAATGGCGGCGGGGCTGCCGGAAGCGGGATTGAGTGTGGCTGCGGACATGCGGTAGTTCAAATGCCTATATCTTGATCGACATTACTGACTTTACACCGAATCGCTCCCGGACTGCAATCTTTGCGCGGTCTGGGAGGGTGGCTATCACGCCGGCCGCGGGCGAGGCAGCGGAGGGCGGATTCGCAACTTCCGTGGCGGCTTCTTTGGCGGAGCGGCATCCGGCGCGGCCAGCCCGCGTTCCAGACGCCCTCCTGGGGAAAGTTCACTTCTCACGCGGACTTATACCGCGGCGGCAATTAGCGGCCCAGGGCAAGCAACGATTTTCGATGATATAATAAGGAGATGTCGCTGGGATCGCGGAACGGTGGAGAAGCTTCTTATCGTTTCCCCCATTTGTATGGCGAAATGTCAGACGATTCCGGCAATTCAATATACTTGCCCAATGCAAGTTACGTATTCAAGGGGTTATTGGAGATTCACATGAAGAAACTGTTCCTTGGGTTACTCGCGGCCGCATTGATGCTGCCGTTCTCCGCGCCGGCGGCCACAGACATTGTTGCCTTCCCGGCGGAGCTTTCGGTGTCGTTCGAAGCCATCCCCGGCAGAGTGGTTCTTGCCGGAAATCAGGTGCTGTTCTGGAGCGAGTCGCCGACCTATCCTTCAATCTATTTTCAGAAAGCCAATGTGCAGCGGGCTACGATTGCAAACGGAGTGCTGAGCGTTGAGCTGACGGAGCCCACGCAAGTGCAGACGGGCACCGCCAACCGCTTCAACTTCCGCCTGACCGGCACGAGCGATACAGCGGTGATTGACCGCTGGTTTTCGCAGTCCGCCGGCGCGCCGACGGTTGCTTCCGCGGCCGCCGCCAGCGCAGGACCTGCCGCCGCCGCCCCGGCTGGAGACGTGTTCACGTTCAATGCGGAACATACGCGACGCTTTGGAGGAAATCGGAACGGAAAGCTCGTATTCAATCAGGAAGGAGTTTCCTGGGAATCGCTTGACGATGCCACCCAGAGCCGCACGTGGCCTTATAAGTCCATCCGCCGCTTTGATCGCAGCAATCCATACAGGCTGGAGATCGACACTTTCTCCGATGGAAAGTATTCCTTCAAGCTGACCACCAAGCCGATCGGCAACGAGGAATATACGAAGATCACGGATTACCTGGCCGCCGCCCGCACTGCTGCGCGCCAATAGCGTTCTCCAAGGAATATCCACCCCGGTAAAGCCTTCGCCGGGCTGAGACGCAGCGTCCCAGCCCGGCGATTGTCGTCCAGGGGCAGTGTTCGTGCGAGGGCGGCCCTTGGCCGGGAACGGCAGTGCGGTCGAATGGAATCCGCTTCGACGATGTTGCCTGGACCGTTATGGGGGTGACGTCCGCGCAAAAAAATGCGGGCGATTCTGTAACATTTGTAACGATACAATCCGATTGGATAACTTGTGAGAGTGCTCGCTTCCGTTGCATTGGTCCCTGCGTGTGGAATTGTTGGGCAATTCCGAGCCAGAGCGTGGGATTCGCGCGCTGGTACAGAGCGAGGGAGCGATCCTCAGCTTAGGAGCAATTTGGCAATTCTGAATTGTTTATTCCCTGCTATAATCGAGCCAACTCAGTTGTTTAAGCGGGTTTATGCACCCTGGCTGCGCTGATGCCGCCACCATTCGGTGGCTGCCAAGGCGCGCGGAGCAATTCCGCTTGCATTGTGCTGGAGGATGGAACGCGTGCGCTTAGGCCGTAGACAACCCGGGTGTGGTGGGAAGAACTCAGGCAACTGCCTGCGGCTCGGTCTGCTGCTTGCTCTGGTTTCGTCGCTTGCCATGGCGCAGTCCTTCCCAGGGCTTCCCGCCGCTGCCTCAACGGCCGAATCCGCGAGGGTGATTGTCTCAACCGGTCGCGTCTCCGTCGCCAGGTCCGGCGAACTTTGGGTGCTGAACCCAGGCGATTTCGTCAAGCCGTCCCAGGAGATCGTAACCGGCGTCGACGGTTATGCGGAATTTGAGCTCTCCGATGGCAGCCGGTTTGAAGTGTTCCCGAATTCCCACGTGCTCTTCCGCAGCAACCGGGGGAACTGGTTCGACGTTCTGGATATCTGGGTGGGCCGCCTGAAGGTTCACATTGAAAAGGTAATGGGCAAGCCGAATCCGAACCGGATTCACACGCCCACGGCCGTTATCTCCGTGCGGGGGACCACCTTCCTGGTGGAAGTGGACGAGGACTCCGAATCGACCACCGTCTCCGTTGTTGAGGGCGAAGTGCTTGTGGAGCATCGGCTTTTGCCCAACGGCAAGCAGCGCATCCTCGGGCCCGGCGATGAATTGCGCGTGGACAAAGAGGAGCCCATCGCCCGCGCCAAAATTGACAAGGGCGGGCTGCTGCGGGCCAGCTTCCGCGCGATTTCCGATGCGCTCTATACGATTGCCGTGCGCAGCAGCCAAAGCGGCGGTGGCGCTGGCAGCCCCGTTCCCGGCGGTGGCGGCTCTCCGCTGCCCGGTGACCGGGATCCGTCGTCCCCTCCGCCCCCACCGCCCTCTTCCGGTGGCGGCGGCACCGTCCCGAACACGGGCGGCGCGCCACCGCCTCCGCCGCCACCTCCGCCGGGGATCTGACACGGCCACACCGCCGTCGCGTGGCCCGATCCGCCGTTCCATGCGAGACTGTTAGGCGTGATGGCAGTTCTCCGTTGGTCCTTTCTTTTCCGGTTTCGTTCGTGCGCTCTGCTGCTGGCGTTCTCCGCGGTGTGTCTCGCCCAATCCGCGCCGCCCAGCGGCAGCACAAGCGGCGTTGGCGCGGAGTGGAACACCAGGGAGAGCATCCTCGAGATGTCCAAGCGCATTGCCGAGGTGAAGCCGATCCTCGATCAGCTTCGGCCGAAGGAATGGGTCAGCAAGGGCGCTCCGGAGGCGTACGCGCAGCAGTTGGAATCCACTTTTGTCGAACTGCGGGGCGTCGAGTGGGCGCTCAATAACCTCTCCGGCAAACCGGAGAAGCTGAGCTTCGCGCTCGATGCGTATTTCCGAGTGCAATCGTTCCGCCTAAAGGTGAGTTCCATGTCGGAAGCGGTGCGGAACTACCAGAATCCCGCCGTCGCCGAACTAATCGATGCCTACCTCACCGACAGTTCCGCAAGCCAGATCCAGTTGCAAGGCTACCTCACGGAACTGGCCGGTCTTAAAGAGGCGGAACTCGACGTGATGTCCCAGGAAGCGCAGCGCTGCCGCGTGCAGCAGATTCAGCGCGGAAACCGCCGGAATTAGCCGCGGCAGAGGGGGCGTTATAGGTCGATCGAATATCCCTTTCGATATTCGTAGTGCAGATATTTATTTGCCTCCGCACTATTGGTGAAGCGCTCCGTCTTTGCATCGAACTGCAGATGCGCGCGCGTCTTGTGGGCGATATTTCCGATTAGAGGTCCCACATTGCTGAGGTGCCCTTCGAGCGCCGGGCAGTTGGTTTCTTTCCGGCTCTTCAGGCAATCGAGAAAATTGCGGGTGTGGAACGCCGTGCTGGCGCTCCCCTTGCCCTGTTTGGCGGCCATCGCCGGCTTGTAGGAGCCCCGGAACTCGCTTTCATCGCGGTCGAGCGGGCTACGCGGCTTGGGCGCGATGGAGTGGTTCCGCTCGGGAACGATCTCCCAGTTGGCGTTCTGCATGTAGAGCGTTCCAAGCGTTCCCCGGAACTCCAGCTCCATATCCTTGATGTTTCCCGGCGCTCCGTTGCCGTTGTACTGCTCGTAAGAGTTGAGCGAGGGCGCGCCCGTGGCCGGATTGTCGTATTCCCACAGCACCACCAGCGTGTCCGGGATCTGGCGATTGTCGTTCACTACATACTTGCCGCCCAGCGCGGTCACGGAGCGCGGCACGCCGAGTTGCATCAGCATCCGCATCGTGTCGTTGTAATGCACGCCGAAGTTCGTAAGCTGCCCGCCGGAAAAGTCGTAGAACCAGCGGAAATTGTAGAACGTCTTGTTGACGTTGTAGGGCTGCGCGGGTGCCGGTCCAAGCCATGCATCCCAGAATTCCTTACTTGGCGGGGCGCTGTCGGCGGGGTTGCCGATGCCCACCGGCCAATCGTTGCGCAGGTGGAACGAGCGTGCCGCGGAGATCTTTCCAATCTCGCCGGCCTTGAGCATCTCGGCCAGCTTGCGAATCTCTGGAGCGCTTCGCCGGTGCAGACCCACCTGGGTAACCGGCTTATACTTCGCCGCGGCGTCCACCATGCGGCGGCCCTCAAAGATGGTTAGGGAAAAAGGCTTCTCGCAATAAATATCCTTGCCCGCCTTGCACGCGGCCACGAACATGACGGCGTGCCACTGGTCCGGCGTGCAGATCGCCACGGCGTCGACGTTCTTATCCTCCAGCAATTTCCGGTAGTCGTGGTAGCGCTTGGCGGCTCCGCGGCTGGCGGACTTCTTCGCGGCCAGATCCATATAGTCGTCGCGCAGGTCGCAGATCGCCACCGTGGCGTTGTCGCCATGCTCCAGAAAGGCGTCGTGCACCTGATCCCCGCGATTGCCGAGGCCGATATAGCCCATGGCCACGCGGTCATTCGCGCCCAGGATGCGGGAATAGCTGAGGGCGGAGGCGGCAATCGCGGCCTTTCCAAAACGGCGGCGGCTGAAACTGGAAAGGCTGGAGGAAGGGGCCGTGGGTGTCATGGCGAAAGATCCTTTTTTCTTCGATCAATCGCGATTCTATCGCACGCCGCCGATAGGGAGGCGCTTCGGCGCGCCGGGGCCCTCCCTCAGCCGCGCTGGGTGATGGCAACGCCCGCCAGCGCGATGCATCCGCCGAGGATGAGCGAGGAACTGACCGTTTCGCCCAGCAGCGGCACCGCCATCAGGGTCGCCATGGCGGGCTGCAGGTACGAGAAAACCGCCACCCTGGATGCGGAAACATAGTTGAGCGCATGGAAATAGCCCAGGTAGCAGAGCACCGAGGGAAACACGGCCATGTAGGCGATTGCCAGCCAGGCCCGCGTGGAAAGGGCGCTCAGATCAACGCCGCTCCCCACCCAGAATATGAGCGGCAGCATCACGATCGCCCCTCCGAAATAGGCAAAGGCGTTGATCGTGATGCTGTTATGGCGGTTTGTAATCTGCTTGCCGAAGACGGTGAACGCCGCGAAAGTCAGGCTCCCGCACAAGGCAAACAGGTCCCCGAGCCAATGCGCTCCGCCCGATTTCTCCGGCGTCAATTGGATCAGCACCACGCCGCTCAGGGCCACCAGCATTCCCAGAATCTTTCGCGCGCTCAGACGCTCCATTTTCATCAGGCGCGCCAGCAGCAGCACGGAAATCGGGGTTGTGCTGATGATTAGGGATCCGTGCGCCACGCTGGTATGGTCCATTGCCAGCGTAAAGAAGAACTGGTTCACCGTCACCCCGCCCACGCCCAGCGCCGCCAGCGTCCAGAAGTCCGTTCGCAGCGCGCGCTTCTCCGTGGCGCTCCGTTCCACGGAGGCGAAGATGGGCACCATGAGCATGCCCGCCGCCAGGGTACGGAAGCCCATTGCCAGCACCGCCGGCATCTCCTCGACCGCGTACTTCACGGCGATGAAGTTCGCGGACCACATCACCGTGATGCCGAGCACCATCAGGTAAATGGGCCAGTGGCTCTTGCGCGCGGGCAGCGCCTGGCTCATCGCGGCGCTCATGCCTCAACCGGTTCTTGAACGTAAGTGGCCTCGTTTAGCCAGTCGTGATCCACTTCGAAGCCGAATCCCACGCCCTGCGGGAGCGCGATGTTGCCTTGCGAATCCACCGTCACTTCCGGGCGGATAATGTCCCGCGCCCAGTAACGCTTGCTCGCGGAGACATCGCCGGGCAATACGAAGTTCGGCAAAGAGGCCATCGCGATGTTGTGCGCGCGGCCGATGCCCGCTTCGAGCATCCCGCCGCACCACACGGGAATTCCCGCCGCCTGTGCAATATCGTGAATCTTCCGTGCGTTCGCAAAGCCGCCCACGCGGCCCAGTTTGATATTGATCACGCGCGCCGCACCCATCTCGATCGCCTGCTCCGCGTGGCGGGGCGCGCGGATGCATTCGTCCAGACAGATCGGCGTCCGGAGTGAGCGCTGCAGCGTGGCATGGTCAATGATGTCGTCGTGGCTGAGCGGCTGTTCCACATAGTTTAGGTTGAACTCATCGATGCGCTTCAGATGCTCAAGATCGCGCAGAGTGTATGCCGAATTCGCGTCGGCGGTGAGCTGGATCTCCGGGAAGCGCTGGCGGACCGCGCGCAGCACGTCCATATCCCAGCCCGGCTTGATCTTCAGCTTGATGCGCCGATATCCCGCCGCGAGTTCCTTCTCGATCTGTCCAAGCAGATCGTCCACGGTGTCCTGGATGCCGATCGAAACTCCGCAGGCGATCGCCTTATGGGCACCGCCGCCGATCCGCCGATACAGCGGTTCGTTCCGCAGCCTTGCTTCCAGGTCCCAAACCGCGCACTCCACACCGGCCCGCGCCATGTTGTGCCCGCGAATGCCCGCGCTTAGTTGGCCGACTTCCGCGGCGCTCTCGAACTTCCGATGCAGCAATTTCGGAGCGACGTACTCCCGGACGATCTCGTAGGCGGAAACGGTCCACTCTTCGTTGAAGAACGGGTGCTCGCCCGCGGTCACTTCGCCCCACCCGGAAATGCCGTCCTGCACCACTTCCACCAGAATCACTTTGCGCTCGAGGGTTCGCCCGAAACTCGTCTCAAAAAAGCGCACCAGCGGCATCCGCAGGATTCTCACCCGGATTGCATCGATTTGGATCATTTCCACTCTCCCAACAGATACTTGTACTGATCGGAACCGCGCTCCAGGCCCACAATCGCCAGCCCGCGCCCGAACGCATCCTGGCAGCGTCTTCCGATCTCCCGCTGCACGGCCCGCGCCCGTTGCGCATCGGCGCTCTTCCATTCGCCGATGTCCGCCGGGACGGGGATATGCTCCACCGCGGGATGGAAACCGTTTCGTCCTCCGGCCAGGATGTTCTGGACGCGCTCGCTCGTCAGCCACCATTCGGCGACGAAACGGTCTGTCGGCAGGCCGGCATGCAGCGCACTTGTCGTGTGGCCGTACTGGTTCTCCACATACCGGCGCACAATCGCGCCCAGCCGCTCAATGTTGAAGAAAGCGTTGCGCGCCTCGAGCGGATCGAATGTCCACTGGATCAGCTCGATTCCTCGCTCGATGGCGTTCTCCCGCTGGCGCAGCTTCAGCGCTTTTCCCAAGCCCGCATCCCGGTATTCGGGCAGCACGCCCAGCATGTGGCTGTGCAGATAGTGCATGGGTTCGGTGCCGCCGGGTTCGCGCCGGATTCCCGGAATGGCCAGCAGAAACGCCACCATCTTCTCTCCGTCGAAAGCTCCCAGCAGTTGGCCGCCGATCTTCGAGGCCACGACGAACATGCGCGCCGGAATCACATCGATATCGGCGAAGCCCCAGATCTCCTTCTGCAGCGCGACGGCTGTTTCAAACTCGGAATACTCGTGAATCTCACGAATCAAAATCGAACCTGCGCCATTCATCACAATGCCTGTTTCGCCTCCTGCCAGAGCGCTTCCATTTCCTCAAGCGTGGCGGCCTGGATCTCCCGGCCCCGCTCCCGCAATCGCCGCTCGATGTATGCAAAGCGTTGCCGGAACTTCCGATTCGTGCGGCGCAGCGCCCGCTCCGCATCTACTTTCAGGAACCGGGAGAGATTCGCCATCACGAAGAGCAAATCCCCGAATTCGTCTTCCACTTTGTCCGCGTCGCCCGCCCGCCGCGCTTCGTCGAGTTCGCCGATCTCTTCGTGCAGCTTGTCGAGCACCTCGCCGATGTTCGGCCAATCAAAGCCCACTTTCGCCGCGCGGCTGGTGATGCGCTGCGCTTGCGCCAGCGCGGGCAGCGCCCTGGGCAGGGAATCGAGCAGGGACGCCTCGATCTCACCGCCCGCCGCCCCCGCCTTCCGCGCCCGTTCGCCGCGCTTGATCTGTTCCCAGTTGCGCAGCACGTCGCCAGCGGTCTCCGCCTCCACCGTGCCGAACACATGCGGATGACGGCGGATGAGCTTCTCGACGATCGCGTTCAGCGGCTCAACGATGGTGAAATGCCCCTCGCCCGCGGCGATCTCCGCCTGAAAGACCGGCTGCAGCAGCAGGTCTCCCAACTCTTCGGAGAGCGCCGCCCAATCCTCGCGCTCAATGGCGTCCAGCACTTCGTAGGTTTCTTCGAGCAAATAGGGCGTGAGAGAAGCGATGGTCTGCTCGCGATCCCAAGGGCACCCGCCCGGCGCGCGCAAGCGGCGCATGATCGCCACCAAACGGGCGAACGCTTCGCCCGCCGCGCGGTCTTCCTGATTCAGTTCGAGGGACGCTTGATCGGGAGTATCCAACGTGGTAAAGCCAACCCTTTCAGGTTACCACGCCGCATTTTTCCGCCCCGCGCGGCGGTGCCCGTAACTCCATCAATAATTTCGATGGCCCGCACGGAAAGCCGCGATAGGATGAGAGCGAACATGGCCGCCACCCCAACCCTTGCGCCGCGCGGATTCGCAACCCCGCCGCGCTTCTTTGGTTTGCTCTTCCTCGTCCTGTTCGCGGGCCGTCTTGCCCATGTCGGCGTGCTTTGGGTAGACGAAGCTTACGGCGCCGCGGCTGCCCAGGCGATGATCGATGGCCGCGTGCTTTACCGGGACTTGTGGTTCGATAAGCCGCCGCTGTATGCCTGGACTTACCTGCTCACCGGGGGCTACGGCGGATGGATGCTGCGCCTGCTTGACGCCGTGTTCGCACTGGGCTGCTGCGCGCTGGCCTACGGCCTGGCCCGCCGCCTCTGGGGCGAGGCGGAAGCGCGTGCGGCCGCGCTGCTGCTGGCCTTCTTCCTGCTTTTCGGCGTGCCTTCGGCCACGGTTTCCCTCGCGCCGGATCTGCTCACCATTCCCTTTGCGCTGGGGGCCGTCTGGCTTGCCGCGGAAGGGCGCGCGGCGTGGGCGGGTTTCGTGGGCGGGGCGGCGATGCTTGCCAACGCAAAGGCGCTCTTTTTGTTGCCCGTCCTGCTTTTCTGGTGCTGGCCCGCCCCCATCCCGTTCCTCTTCGGCTTCGCCGGAGGGCTCGCCCTCACTCCGCTCTTTCTTCTCGAAGACGGTGCGCTGCGGGCCTATCTGCAACAGGTCTGGGTGTGGGGTGCCGCGTATTCGCGTGATACGCCATTCGCCCGGCCGCTCGCGGAAGGGGTCCTCCGCACGGCCAACTGGATTGGCTTTCACGCCGCCCTCGTGCTTCCCGGATGCTGGGTGCTGGTGCGGGAACGCTCCTCGACTACACGCAGGCTTGCTGTGTGGTTCCTTCTTGCGCTGCTGGCCCTGGCGGGCGGGTGGCGATTCTATCCCCGCTACTATTTCGCGCTGCTGCCCGTGGCGGCGATTCTGGCCGCCCGCGGCGTGTGGCTGATGCCCGTTCGCTGCCGAATTATCCTGTTGGCGATTTCGCTGGCCATCCCCGCCATCCGCTTTGGCAAACCGCAGATCCAGTTGGGGCTCGAAACCGTGCGCGGAGATACGCCCACCTGGAGCGATCTCGCACTCTACCTCGACGCGAAAGACGCCGCCACCCAACTTCGCACGCTCGCAAGACCCGGCGACACCCTGCTCGTCTGGGGCTACCGCCCAGAGATCAACGTGCTCGCCGGATTGCCGCCCGGCACTCGCTACCTCGATAGCCAGCCGCTCACCGGGGTGATCGCGGACCGCCACCTCAACTCCGCCCAGGCCACCTTCCCGGAACTTGCCGCCCGCAACCGGGCCGCGCTCACCTGGAGCCATCCCACCTGGATTCTGGACGGGCTTGGCCCGCTAAATCCGCGCTTGGCCATCACCGCCTATCCCGACCTCGCTCCGTGGCTCAGCGGCTATGAATGCATCGCCGAGACCAAGGCCACCATTCTCTACCGCCGGCGTCCGTGAACGCGTGCGTCCCGCTTTTTTCCGCTTCCCGGCGAACTTTCCGCGACCGCGCTCGTAATTGATTGCACGCAATTCGCCGATCATGTTGTACGATAGGAAACTCATGAATCTACTGGGAGCGCACTCATCCCGGCGGCCGACACCGGTCGTGCAATCGATCTTCAACCGAGCGCCCGAAGCGCCGCAATCGCGTTTGCGTCAGATTTATGAGCAACTGCCGCAGACTCCAGAACTCCCGGATTTCAACGCGTTCGTGGCCTTCGCCGGCCAATGGCTGGTCGATTACCGCACCACAGCGTCCGTGATGCCGAGTTCTCCGCAACTGGCTCGCGCGATGGTGCTGCCTTCGCAGGTGCGCGGCGCGGAGACCGTGGTCGAATTCGGCCCCGGCACCGGGCCCATGACGGAACTCATCCTCAAGGGTCTGCCTGCGGACGGAAACCTCTTATCTTTTGAGATCAACCCAGCCTTCGTGGATTACCTGGCCGCCCATTTCCCCGACCCCCGCCTGCGTGTGATCCCCGCCGGAGCGGAGAGCGTCTGTGAGGTTCTTCGGGAACATGGCCATGCCGCGGCGGATGCCGTCATCTCGTCGCTGCCGCTGAGCTTTTTCGGGGCCGATCTGCGCCACCGGATTCTGTCCGGCGCGGCGGAATCTCTCGCGTCTGGCGGCGTCTTCACGCAATTTCAGTACGCTTCGGGGCTCGATTGCAGCGGGCGCATCCCCCGGTTTTACGACCTTCGCCCCGTGCTCGGCCAGCATTTCCGGCGCGTCCGCCGGCACCTGGTGTGGCTGAACCTGCCCCCCGCCTTCGTCTACATTTGCTCGAACGGCTAGGCGCGCCCTTTACCGGACTTTCCAGTTCCTGACGGCGATTCCGGAGAACGCCGCCCCCACCGCGAAGTTCGTAATCGCCAGCGGCTTTTCCATTTCCGGATTCTGCTTCAGCAGATAGTATTGCCCCACCAGCGCGCCCGCCATCACGCCGAACTTGATGGCCGTTCCCCGCTGATTCAGTTGGCCGTTTCCGCTGCGCAGAACTCCGTTCGTTTCCTGGTAACCGTAACTGCTGGCGACATCCATCGCGTTCCCCGCCATCAGCGCCGCCGCGCTCCACTTCCAGGCTTTCTTCCATTTCGATTCCTTCACCGGACGGCTGGGAAGCCACTCCGAACGTGGTTCCGCCTGGGCCAGACTGCAAAGAGAAAGCGTCAAAAGCAGCGCAACGCCGAAGCTGGCCAGACGCCGCGAAAGGGACATGCAAAGAAAATCAGAGGGACGAAACATGGCAAATCTCCAAATGTAATGTAAGGTATTTCTCTTAGATGACCGGGAGATAAGAGCTGAAATTCCGAAGAATTCCCCGCATTCTTCCCTGACCATTCTTGGAGAAGCGATAGTACTTTCGGAGAACGAGGCGCCTAGTTTCCGTGAATTCAGTGTAGCAGTGGAGATCGTGTTCACAACCCCTGAATTACGTAGAACTATGGCTAGTGGGTGACCTTAGTTTATGACCTTAGTACGTGAGGCGGACCTTGCCTGCGCTCGCCCTGGCAGCCATCACCGCGCTATCACGCTGAAACGAAACTAGATCCTCGAATGTGCCTTGGCTGTGCTCTCTGCCTTATTGCACTCTTGTTGACAAAATAGCGCTCGAACTGGGCACTGCCATCAGGGAGTACTAAGTAATTATTTTTTACCATTCGCTCTAAAGTGGATGGAAATTCATCGATATTTTGCCGAAAACTGTTGCGATTGATGTTCAGTCCGGCGGGCAAATCATTCATTTCTCGATCTGTTTATCCGCATGTCTAATCGGGCGCGCTGTCCTACTGTCGCCATTTCGTGACAAGCTGAGAATTATGGCCGATCAACCCCGCTTTCAATTGATTTCCAAAGATCAGATCGACACGCTCACGGCGCGCGCCGAAGCGCTTCCCCGGCGTCGCGTGAACTGGAACCTGCACGGATCACTCGAAGACCCCGTCCACCGCTTTCTCAACGTGATGCTTCGGGGCACGTTTGTAGCCCCGCATCGCCACACCACGCCCCCGAAGCCCGAGTCGTTCGTCGTGCTGGAGGGCGAGGTGGCGCTCATCCAGTTCAGCGAGTCCGGATCGGTCGAGACAGTGACGCTCCTCGGCCCGGCCACCTCGCCGCGTGTATTCGGGATCGACCTCGCGGCGGGAGTGTGGCACACCCTGGTGGTGCTCTC
Source organism: Bryobacterales bacterium (assembly GCA_039812845.1). Taxonomy (GTDB): domain Bacteria; phylum Acidobacteriota; class Terriglobia; order Bryobacterales; family Bryobacteraceae; genus JACTMJ01. The sequence continues at coordinate 9,833 of JBDIBK010000016.1, read as the reverse complement.
TCCAGCGGCGACGATTTTTGAAGTGAAACCGGGCCCCTACACCGCAGCCACGGACAAAGACTTCGCGCCCTGGGCCCCGCGGGAGGGGGATGCGGACGCGCCGGAATATCTCGCCCGTCTGGAAGCTTTGGCGGAGAAGGCCCGCGCCGCCGTGTAGGCTCGCGCCGTCCTCGGGAATCCGGCGGATTCAGAGATCCAGCAGATTTCGGGAACTTTTCGCCGCGCTCCGCCGAACAATCAGCAGAGAGACGCCGCTTGAAAGAGATGAACACGGCACGCATGAGTTGGTGGTCCCCCGTCACTCCAAAGTCGAACCCAGCGTCAGAAGCGGCGGAACTGGCCGAAGGGCGGGCGCGTGAGTCGGCGCGGCTTCAGTCGCTTGCCGATGGCTCCCAGGAGGCATTTGCCGCCATTTATCGCGAGTATGGCCAGCGCATTTTTCGTACCGCGTGCAGGCACACCGCGTCGAGGGAACTCGCCGAGGAGGTCGCTCAGGAGACTTTCTTATTCCTCTTGCGGAATCCTGGCAAATTTGACCCTACACGCGGGGAACTGGGCGCGTATCTGGCCGGGATCGCGCGGCAACTGGCCCGCCGCGCTCTGGAGCGGGCCGGGCGCACGCTCCCGATGGATTCCGAAGAGGAGCAATTTCCAGACGAATCGGTCACAAACGCGCTTCACGAATTGATCGAACACCAGCAATGGCAGCTCCTTCATGAAGCGGTGGTCTCCCTGCCGGAGCCATACCGCGAGATCGTGGTGATGCACCATCTGGAGGAACTCTCCTACGAGGAGATCGCCGGGGAACTCGCGTGTCCGCTGGGCACGGTTCGCTCCCGGCTGTCGAGGGGGCGTGAGATCCTGGCGCGAAAGCTTGCCGGGTGGCGACTGGAGCGATCAGTCGGAGCGGAGCAATCGAAGGCGCGGCCGGAGAAGGGAGGGATTCGGCATGGAATGGAAGAATGAACGGTGCCCGGACGGGCGGGAGAATCGTGTGGAACCCGCCGAGGATCCCACAACGTCTGCCGGGCAATCGGATTCCAGGGATGCGCTTCTCGCGCAGGCGCTGGCGCACATAGCGGTTCGCACCGGCGATGTGCTCCCGCCGGAGGGCTTCGAAGCGCGTCTGATGGCGGCGGCAGCCGAGAGGAAGCAGTTCGCCCCGGCCGCTGCCACCGCGGCAACCATGGAGCGCCATGTGCTCACGCCGCGCCGGGCCTCGCCATGGGGGCAGCGCTGGGCCTGGGCGCCGGTCGCCCTTGCGGCCCTCGCCCTGGCGTTCTGGATCGGCACCCCCAGGGAACTTCCACCGGCCGATGCGCGGCCCGAATCTCAGACGGCCAGCGTGGAGAACCGCCCCGTCCCGAGCGTCGCGGTGGCGAACCCGGCGCGGCGGGATGCGGCCAGCCAGGAACAGCCGCTGCAAGCGGCCGGCCGCGCCCGGCCGAAACGCCGCCCTTCGGCAGTGAGGCCCGCCGGGCAGACTGAACCGGTTCCGGTGACGCTGGCGGCTTCCGCGAAAGAGAACGCGCCGCAGCCCCTGCAGCCGCGCGTTTCCGAGTTTGTCCCGCTCGAATACGCCGCCGCGTTTCCGGCGGGCGAACCTCTCCAGACCGTGCGCGTGCGCATGGACGCGGATGCCTTTCTGCGCTGGAGCCTGCCCGGCACCGCGGTCGGCCTCGCAACGCAATTGGCCCACAATGGCCGTGTGACGGCGGACTTTCTGGTGGGTGACGATGGCAGCCCGCGAGCCATCCGTCTGGTGAGCATGGACGAGTAAGTGCCCTTCGCCGCGAGCGTTCTTGCGGCCCAATGGATCCGATTTTGAACGAATGAGAGATGAGAGCAGCTTTGAGGAGAATCCACATGATCAGACATCGCCGAATTCTTTTGACGGCCGCGGTCGCCATTGTCTCCGCGGCATCGCTCGCCGCGCAGCAGAGCCCCGCGGTTCCACCGACTCCGCCAGCGCCGCCAGCGGTCCCGGCATCGCCAGCATTCCCCTTACCTCCAGCAGTCCCGGCACCGCCGACGCCTCCCGACTTTGGCTTCGCCGCGATCGCGCAGGCGCCAACCTTTGAGTTCATTGCCGCGCAGCCGGCGTTTCTGGAGCGCACGGTTACTGGCGCGCCCTACTCGGCGGAAACCGTCTCGGAGACCACTCGCATTCTTGCCGACGGCACCCGCATCAAGAACGAAAACACTTCGAAGATCTACCGGGACAGCGAGGGCCGTGTGCGCAAGGAGCAAGAGTTCGGGCATATCGGTATGTGGGTTCCGGCAAACGGCTCAACCAATACCATGATTACGATCACGGATCCCGTGGAGAGGAAGACGATCCTCTTGAATCCCAACGACAAGACGGCCCGTGTGCTTCCGATGCCGCCCATGCCGCCTCTCCCGCCACCGCCGCCGGATGGCGCAACCGGGAATGTGACCTTTGAGCGGTACAGCACCGAGATCGGCGCAACCCGTGCGAGAGAAGGCGACGAGGTCGTAAGAGTAAGAGTGATGCGGAACACTGGGGCTGGCGCGGACGGGAAGGAACGCAAAGGCGAAGACAGAATCATCGAAGACAGAATCATAGCCGCGCCGGCGGGTTCCGGGGCGATGGTGCTGCCCCGCCAGATGATGCACGCGTCCGTGTTCGATCCCAAGAACGTGAAGGTGGAGAAGCTTGGGGAACAGACCGTCCAGGGTGTCAAGGCCACCGGCACCCGCACCACCACCACCATCCCGCTCGGAGCCATCGGCAATGACCGGCCAATTGTTTCCGTGCTGGAGCAATGGACGTCACCGGAACTGGGTGTGGTGGTGCGCCGCACTCTGCGCGATCCCCAGATTGGCGAGACCGACTACCGCCTCGAAAACATCGACCGCGGCGAACCGCTGAAGAGCCTCTTCGAAGTGCCCGCGGGCTATGAGGTGAAAGAGGCGCAGCCCCGCATGAAGCGCGTCGAGATTCGCAAGCGGAGCGACGGAGAATAGCGCCGCACAACGGAGGCGAACGCCTCCCCGCCGACCGTGCCCTCCCGCGCGCTTCCGCGGGAGGGCATTTCGGCAACAAGCAAGGGAACTTTCTCGGCTTCCGTGATACGCTGGCGAGTGCGGCCCCGTATTTCCGCCGCGCGGATCTTCGCCTTGTCGATGTCATCTCTCAAAGCACCCATCCCACTCATGAGCGGTTCGGAAATCGACCGCACCATCGTCCGTTTATCCCACGAAATTCTGGAGCGAACCGCGGATCTTCCCTCGCTGGTTTTCGCTGGAATCCGCCGCCGCGGCGTCCCGCTGGCGCAGCGGATCGCACGCAAGATTGCGGAGCTCGAACGAATGGAAGTTCCGGTGGGGATCGTGGACATCACCCTGTACCGGGATGACCTCACACAGGTCGGCCAGCAGCCCGTCGTCAACAATACGGAGATTTCCTTTCCGATTGTGGGCAGGGACGTGCTGATCGTCGATGACGTGCTTTATACGGGCCGCACGGTGAGGGCGGCGATGGATGCCCTGTTCGAACTGGGCCGGCCGGCGCGGGTGCAGTTGCTCGCGCTGATTGACCGGGGCCACCGGGAACTGCCCATCGAAGCGCAGTATACCGGAAGAACGGTGGTGACCACGCCGTCGCAGATCGTCGAAGTGAAGTTCCGGGAAACGGACGGCGTCGATCAGGTATTGCTCACCGAACGGGAGGAGGCGCGCTCGTGACCGGATTGCTTGGCATAGAACCGCTGGAACGCAGCGACGTGGAAGAGATTCTGTCGCGATCCGTCCAGTTTCAGACGCCCCGGAACGAAGCTTCGCCGCGCTCGGATGCGTTGCGGGGCAAGCTCGTTGTGAATGCATTCTTTGAGAATTCCACCCGGACCCGCGTCAGCTTTGAGATTGCCGCCAAACGGCTGGGTGCGGATATTGTCACCATCACCACTTCGGGTTCGAGCGTTTCCAAGGGCGAATCGCTGGTGGACACGCTGAACACGCTGGGGGCGATGCGTCCGCATGCCATCGTGATGCGCCATGCGGCTTCCGGCGCTCCTCAGTTTCTGTCGCGGCACCTGGCGGCGCCGATCATCAACGCCGGGGACGGAGCGCACGAGCATCCAACACAGGCCTTGCTCGACGCCCGCACGATTCTCGACCATTGCGACAGCCTGGAGAAGTTGCGGGTGGCGATCATCGGCGATATCGCGCACAGCCGCGTGGCCCGCTCCAACATCCATTTGCTCTCCAAGTTCGGCGCGGATATTGTGCTCTGCGGCCCCACCCCCCTGCTGCCGGAAACGATGCGCGAGATCGCGCCCGGCGTGAGCATTGAGCGGGAGGTGCCCAGAGCGATCGAGGGTGCCGATGTCATCATGATGCTGCGCGTTCAGCTCGAACGGCAGCATGAGTCGAATTTTTCGGCCACGGAGTATTTTCAGTTCTATGGGCTGCGCCTGGAGCATCTGAGCCTGGCCAAAGCAAATGTCCTGGTAATGCACCCTGGGCCCATTAACCGGGGCCGCGAGATTGCTTCGGAAGTGGCGGACAGCAACCGTTCCGTGATTCTCAATCAGGTGGAGAACGGGGTTGCGGTGCGCATGGCCGTGCTTGAGCGCTTCTCCCGTTAGGGCTTGGGGGGAGACGGCGGGATCGCGGGCCGGAAAGCGAACGAAAAGATCATGTCCTCGCTAGTAATCGAGAACGGGCGGGTGGTGGACCCGGCAACGGGCTTCGACGCCGTTGCGAACGTATACGTGGAAAATCGCACGGTGACGGCGATCGGAGAGGCACCGGCGGGCTTCCCGCAAGACGCCACACGGATCGACGCTGGCGGCCTGGTGGTGGCGCCGGGCTTCGTCGATCTTCACGCCCATTTGCGCGAACCGGGTTACGACCACGTGGAATCGATCGAAACCGGCAGTCTGGCCGCGGCGGCGGGCGGGTTCACTACCGTGTGCTGCATGCCGGATACGAAACCGGTCAACGACAACGCCGCCATCACCCGCTACATCATTGAACGCGCCCGCGAGGGCTCCGTCCATGTGCGCCCCATTGGCGCGATTTCCAAGGGGATGCTGAATGAGGAAGTGGCCGCGATCGGCACCATGCGGGAAGCCGGTGCGGTGGCCATCAGCGACGATGGAAGCCCCGTCATGAATGCCCGCCTCATGCGCCGCGCGATGCAACTGGCCAAGGACTTCGGTATGCCGGTGATGACCGATTGCGAAGACCAGAATCTGGCTGGCGGCGGCGTCGTCCATGAGGGGCTGCCTTCCACGCGAATGGGGCTGCGCGGCATTCCCGCATTGGCGGAAGATATCTTCACCCTTCGCAATCTTCAACTGGCCCGCGACACCGGAGCGAGCCTGCACCTTTCTCACCTCTCCACCGCCCGCAGCCTCGGATGGGTAAGGGAAGCGCGAGAGCAAGGGCTTCCGGTGACCTGCGAAGTAACGCCGCATCACCTCTCGCTTACCGACGAAATGCTGCAATACGACGGCAACCACAAGGTGAAGCCGCCGCTTCGCCCGCCATCGGACCGCGACGCGCTGCGGCAGGGAATCGTTGAGGGCTGGATCGACGCCATCGCCTCGGATCATCAGCCGCACGCGGGCAGCGACAAGATGCAGGAATTTGACCGGTGTCCGTTCGGCATCCAGGGGCTCGAGACCGCGTTCGCTCTCTCGCTCGAAGCCCTCTATCACAACAAACTCGTCCCTCTCGCCCGGCTGCTGTCGCTGTTTACGATCGGGCCGGCGAAAGCGCTTGGCCTCGCGTGCGGACGCCTGGAGCCGGGCTGCCGCGCCGACATCGTGCTGCTTAATCTCGATACGTGGTGGCAGTATGATGTGAACCTGAGCCTTTCAAAGAGCAGAAATACTCCATTCCATGGGCGGTACTTTCAGGGGCGCGTGATGACAACGATCGTCGATGGAAGAATCGTCTATCAGCTCATCGGCCAACGGTGACGAAGCAGCCGCGCGCATGCGGCCGCCCGCTTCGCACGCACATTAGCGCACCCTCGGGAACGGGGCGAAGCATCGAACACGAACGTCGCCATTCGGAATTCGGGAGACTTGCATGGGAAGCAGAGTTGTTGATTTCAGCGGACCGCCAAGAGGCGGATCCGGCTGGGGCGTTCCCCTGATTGCGGCGCTGGTGATTCTGCTCTTTTCCGCAAGGGGAATCGCGGGTTTCATCATCGAGTGGGCGTGGTGGAAACAACTGGGCCAGTCGGACACCTTCGTCGCGATGCTCAGCTATGGTTCGCTCCCCGTGCTCGGCGCGGGCGCTTTGGCCTTCGTTGTGCTGTGGACGGTTCACGCCCGGGCCCTGAAGTATGCCGGAACCGGGCTCCGCCGCCACCGTGCCTACGGGCTTATTTCCACCGTGATCCTGCTTGTGATTTCGGGCATCCTGGCCGCGGCCACCATCGACTCCTGGACCATCGTCCGTTTCGCGGGCAACCTGCAGGCTCCCTCCAGCGGCGAGTGGCTGGATCCGGTTTACTCGAAGCCCCTCTCGTTCTATTTGTTTGACCTGCCATTCGTGCTCTCCATCCGCAACTACGTGATGGCACTGCTGGTGGTGAGCGGGCTCGTGTTCTGGTTTGCCGCCAGAATCTGGCAGGTGATCGGGAGCGCCCCACGTCTGAGCGAGGCCATTGTGCTGGAGGACATTTTTCAGCTTTCGAGCGCTCTCGAATCGCGGTTTCTGCGCGGCCTGGGTGCGCTGGTTCTGGTGGGCCTGGGCGTGAACGCATGGCTCGGGCGCTACTCGATGCTCTTCACGAACCACGATTTCATGGTGGGCATGAATTGGGTGGATCTGAACATCCGCCTGCCGTTCGCCTGGGCGCTGGCGGCGGGGTGCCTGGCGGCCGCGGCCCTGCTGATGACCGGCAAGGTCCGATGGGCGGCCGGCATCGTTGTGCTCTATCTGCTGAATGCCGTCGTGCCGGGCATGATTTCCGCCGTCTACGTGCGGCCGAATGAGATCGCCATTGAGCGGCCCTACATCAAGCAGCACATTGAAGCGACGCGTGACGCTTACGGCCTGAACCGGCGCGCCAGGGAACTCGATTTTCAGGTGGATCCCGAGGCGAAGATTGACTTCTCCGCCCACGAAGCAACCATCAGCAATGTGCGGCTTTGGGATTGGCGCGCGTTCCATGACACCGTGACGCAAATCCAGGCGCTGCGGCCGTATTACGTCTTCAACGATACGGATGTGGACCGCTACATCATCGACGGCAAACTGCGCCAGGTGATGCTCTCCCCGCGTGAGCTGGACATCACTCAGTTGCGCGATGCGCAATCGCGATGGGTGAACCCGCACTTCATCTATACGCACGGGTTCGGACTCGTGATGGCGGAATCGAATGAGATCACTCCGGAAGGGCTGCCGATTCTCTTTATCAAGGACGCTCCGCCAACAATCGAATCGAGCAGCCTGAAGCTCACCCGGCCGGAAATCTATTACGGCGAGGTGGTGCAGGAGCCGGTTTTTGTGCACTCCCGCCAGGAGGAATTCAGCTATCCCTCCGGCCAGGACAACGTATTCAAGCGCTACGACGGCACGGGCGGCATCCCGGTGGGAAGCACTTTCATGCGGGTGGCGGCCGCCGTCTGGCAGGCGGATTACAACATCCTGCTGACGAGCCTGATTGAGGACGGCACCCGGATGATGATCCGCCGGAAGGTTCGCGACCGCGTGGAAGCGCTGGCCGGCTTCATTTCCTGGGACGGCGACCCTTACCTGGTGCTTACCGACGACGGCCGGCTGGTGTGGACCCTCGATGGCTACACCACGTCGAATGCCCACCCCTATTCCCAGTCAATCAATGTGGGGGGCGTCGGCAATCTCAACTACATGCGGAATTCGGTGAAGGCGACGGTGGACGCATACAACGGGGACACCACGCTTTACGTCTTCGACCCCGACGACCCGATTATCCGCGCATATTGGAATCTGTTCCCAAGCCTCTTCAAGCCGGCCGCCGCGATGCCCGCCGACCTTCGGGCGCATGCCCGGTATCCGGAACTGCTCTTCACCGTTCAATCGCAGATCTACCGCAACTATCACATGCGGGACGCCCAGGCCTTCTACAACAAGGAAGATGCCTGGGATATCGCCCGCAACGTCCAGGGCCAGGACAGCACGCCGCGGCAGATGGCTCCGGTCTACGTGGTCGCCAGTCTGCCCGGCGCGAACGAGCCGGAGTTTCTGCTGCTGCTGCCGTTTGCGCCTCGAAACAAGGACAACCTGGTTGGGCTCATGGTGGCGCGCTGCGATGGCGAGCATCTGGGCGAGCTCGCTTTCCTGACGCTCTCCAAGCAGCAACTGGTTTTTGGCCCCATGCAGGTGGAGGCCCGCATCAACCAGGATGAGAATATCTCCAAGGATCTGAGCCTGTGGAACCAGCAGGGCTCCCAGGTGCTGCGCGGCCAGATCCTCACGCTTCCGATCGGCAATTCCGTGCTTTATGTGGAATCGATTTATATCCAGGCGTCGGAAGCGCGGATGCCTCAATTGAAGAAAGTGGTGATCGCGCTGGGCAATGAGGTGATCTATCGCGATACTTACGAAGAGGCGATCACGGAGCTCTCCGAAAGGCTCGGATTGAGGCGGTCGCCAAGCGGCGAACTCTCCGCTACTATAGAGAAGCGCTCGGATGCGGGGAATGGCGCGCGAGATCGCGAGGCGGGTGCGCGCCCGGCTCCGGCGGCGGATGACCAATTCCGCGATGCGATAAGATCGCGGTTGCTGAATTATCGGCGATTGGCGTCCGAAGGGAAGTGGTCCGACGCTGGCAAGGAGCTGGAAGCGATTGAGAACCTGGTTCGCAAGAATTAGTTTGTTTCCCTCCTGGAGGAGGCCGCGTCGATAATGGCGGGTGTTGTGACAAGTGAGACTGCCATCAATTCGGAACAGAGCAGCCATCGGCCCGTGCGCGTGCTGGTGGTGGACGACGATCATGACGTCCGGCTTGTGCTGTGCCGGATGCTCGAAAGCGGCGGCTACGAAACGGCGGAGGCGCGGCACGGGCGAGAGGCACTGGAAGCGGCGCTCGGATGCCCCTTCGACGTCCTGATTACCGACCTCATCATGCCGGAGCAGGAAGGGATCGAGACCATCCAGCAGTTCCACCAGATGTATCCCCACATGAAAATCATTGCGATTTCAGGCGCTTACGGCAGCGACTATCTGCGGATCGCGAAGCATCTGGGCGCTCACGAAGTGATGCAGAAGCCGCTTCGTCTGGAAGTGGTTTTGAATACAGTCTCACGCTTGACGCGGGGGAGTTAGGGAATCCCGGCGTCCGCCGCCTTCGAGACGCGACACCGGGATAAGGGATGACGGCGTCTCCGCTTTATTTCGCTTTGAGCAGGTCTCGGATTTCGGTAAGCAACTGGACGTCGGCCGGCACGGCTTCCGGTTCCGCGGGCGGTTTATTCGCCGCTTCCCGCGCAGCCCGCATTTCGTTGAACTTGTTCATCGGCATTACGATCATCAGGTAGATCGCGAAAGCGGTAATGAGAAACGCGATCACCGCGTTCACGAACTTGCCCAGCATCACCGGACCCGCCTGAATCGACGAGAAATCCGGCTGTCCGCCGAACATCCCGATCAGCGGTGTAATGACATCGGCCGTCAGCGAACTGACAACCGTGGCAAACGCAGCGCCGATAATGACGCCGACAGCGAGATCGATCACGTTTCCGCGGAATATAAACGCCTTGAATCCATCCATCATGGTGTAAGTCAACCTCCTGCTTCTGTTTATGCTGAGCCGTCCGGTACTATGCCCGAACCCCAATGATCGTACCACAGCGATCGCGGGATGCCGG